>CAMZKQ010000181.1 GCA_947311265.1 uncultured Chlorobiota bacterium
AGAACCTTTTAGGAAAAAGGGTAGATTACTCTGCACGTTCGGTAATTGTGGTCGGGCCAAGCCTTAAACTGCACGAGTGTGGCATGCCTAAAAATATGGCCGCTGAACTTTATAAGCCTTTCGTTATAAGAAAGTTAATAGAACGAGGTATTGTAAAAACAGTAAAATCTGCAAAGAAAATTATTGATAGAAGAGATGCCGTAGTTTGGGATATTTTAGAAAATATCCTAAAAGGACACCCTGTGCTACTGAATCGAGCACCAACGCTTCACCGCCTAGGTATTCAGGCTTTTCAGCCAAAACTTGTAGAAGGAAAAGCCATACAACTACACCCCCTTGTTTGTACTGCATTTAACGCCGATTTCGATGGCGACCAAATGGCTGTGCATTTACCGCTAGGAAATGCTGCCATTTTAGAAGCACAAATGTTGATGTTAGCATCACATAACATATTAAACCCTGCCAATGGTGCACCAGTTACCGTACCTTCGCAAGATATGGTTTTGGGGCTGTACTATATTACAAAATACCGAAAAAGCACAAAAGAACGGAAAGTAAGAGGCCAAGGTTTGACTTTTTACTCACCCGAGGAAGTAACTATAGCTTACAACGAAGGAGCTGTTGAATTACACGCAGGAATTAAGTGCGGTATAACAGTCTATTCTTCTGGCGAGCCAAAGAATATTATAATTGAATCCACAGTAGGACGAGTCCTATTTAACAAATATGTACCCAAAGAAGTGGGCTATATAAATGAAGTCCTTACCAAAAAAGCCCTTAGAGATATTATTGGCGTGGTACTCAAAAAATGTGGAACAACGGTAACTGCTAATTTCCTTGATGATATTAAAGCCCTTGGTTATAAGATGGCATTTGAAGGTGGGCTATCCTTTAACCTAGACGACATTATAATCCCTACAGAAAAACCGAAAATGATTGAGGAAGGCTATGCAAAAGTAGCTGAAGTTATGGACAATTTTGGCATGGGAGTCATTGCTAATAATGAACGCTATAACCAAATTATTGATATCTGGACACATACTAATGCGAGGCTAACACAAGCCGCAATGGATCACTTGATTAATGATAATCAAGGGTTTAACTCGGTTTACATGATGCTAGATTCTGGTGCAAGGGGATCAAGAGAGCAAATTAGGCAACTCTCCGGAATGAGGGGGCTAATGGCAAAACCTCAGAAATCTGGAGCCACAGGTGGACAAATTATAGAAAACCCTATTTTGGCCAACTTTAAAGAAGGTCTATCAGTACTTGAGTATTTTATTTCTACTCACGGTGCCAGAAAAGGGCTTGCAGATACCGCACTAAAAACAGCTGATGCAGGCTACTTAACCCGACGTTTGGTAGATGTTTCACAAGATGTTGTAATTACAGAAGAAGACTGCAAAACCTTGCGAGGACTATCGGCAACAGCCATTATGAAAGGCGAAGATGTTGTTGAAACTCTTTTTGAAAGAATTGTTGGGCGAACAGCCGTTGAAGATATATATCACCCAACGGAAGGCCATCTAATTCTTAAAAAAGGAGAACAAATTATTGAAGCAGTAGCCGAAGAAATAGAAAATTCGCCTATTGAAATGGTGAAAATTAGATCGGTACTGACTTGCGAAACACGTGTTGGTGCTTGTACTAAATGCTACGGTAGAAGCCTGGCTTCTGGCGATATGGTGCAAAAAGGCGAGGCCGTTGGTGTTATTGCAGCACAGTCTATCGGTGAGCCTGGTACACAACTGACCCTTAGAACATTCCACGTTGGTGGTGTGGCAGGAGGTGCGGCAACAGAATCAACTATTGTTGCAAAATATGATGGTATTGCAGAGTTTGACGAACTTCGTTTTGTTGAGTCAGAAGAGGACAATATTATTGTTAGCCGAATGACGGAAATGAAGATTGTAGATCCTAATACAAAAGCAACTTTAACAACTATTGCACCGCAATATGGTGCTAAACTATTTGTAAAACCAGGGCAATTACTTAAAAAAGGAGATTTGATTTGCGAATGGGACCCTTGGAATGCAGTAATAATTTCGGAATTTGAAGGTACTATTGGCTTCAACCACCTTATCGAAGGGGTTACTTACAAAATTGAAAAAGATGAACAAACCAACTTTATCGAGAAAGTAATAATTGAAACTAAGGATAGAACAAAGAACCCTGAAATTACAGTGCTTGATAAAGACGGCAATATTCTTAATGTTTACAATCTGCCAGCTGGTGCTCACCTTTCGGTAGAAGAAGGTAAAAAAATTAAGGTTGGGCAAATTGTTGTTAAAATCCCTCGAAGCGTTGGTAAAGCTGGCGATATTACTGGTGGTTTACCACGAGTTACCGAGCTATTTGAAGCACGAAACCCTTCGAACCCGGCAGTAATTTCAGAAATTGATGGTGTCGTTTCCTTCGGTAAAATAAAACGAGGTAACCGTGAAATTATGGTTACTGCAAAAACAGGAGAAGAGAAGAAATACTTAGTGTCTTTAACTAAGCAAATCCTTGTGCAAAGTAATGATTATGTACGCTCTGGAACACCGCTTTCGGACGGTGCAACTACGCCTGC
>CAMZKQ010000182.1 GCA_947311265.1 uncultured Chlorobiota bacterium
AATATAGTGATTTATATTTAATTATGCAACTTTTTTATATTCCTATTCTACTGATTACCATGCAATTAATGTTTTTTTAAACTTTACTTGTAATCTCCTTATTATTAATACATTAACAAGCCCGAAACTTTAGTTTACTAAAACTAAATGCAACCAAGCACACTTTTTGTATCTTAATAACACAATCCACTACCAGACCTCTTGAATTGATGCCTTATAAACCTAGCGAAGTATCCGTAATATGTACTGCAATTAAAATGAATAATAAAATCCTACTTAAAAGTACCTTTCTTCTTTTCTTACTCAGCTTTTGGGGCAGTTTGCAAGCCCAAACACGAGCAACAAAAACATGGAATGGCTCATCAAACAGAACTTGGGATAATGCTGCCAATTGGACACCAGCAGGGATACCCACCGCTGCTGATAATGTTGTAATCCCCGATGCTTCTACTACAAATAATATAAACCGATTCAACTCTCCAGGTGCTTGCAATAATCTAACAATACAAGCTGGCGGGCAACTCGAAATTAAAAGAGATGTTTTGCATGTACACGGTAATTTATTAATAGAATCGGCAACAGGCAACGGCATTGCAGGTTCGCTAAGAGAAACGGTATCCAAAGGAGATGTTATAACTGTTGACGGGACAGTAACTATACAAAGAAATTATACTGCTAATGGACATTGGCAATACATTGCCTCGCCAGTAAAAAATACAATAAGCAATTTATTTACCAATTCAGGAGCAAATTTTAATGCCAATTTTTTGCATTATAACGAGGCTTACGATTGTGCAACTGACCCAGCAGGAGGAACTTCTGTACAAAAATACGAAGATTGGACAACAACCGATTTGGTATATGCTTGGGAAAATCATCATAACGGCGATGGTGGTGCTGGCAAAACAATTGCCGAAGGCAAAGGCTACGCCTTCTATAATGATGTGGACAACCTAGTTAGCTTTACAGGAAATACTGATGCAGCACTTAGCAAAGGCGATATAACAATACCCATAACATACACCGCCAACGATGCCAATAGTGGCTTCTACGACGGCTGGAACTTACTGGGCAACCCGTATGCCTCTGGCTTTAAGTTTGATGACAGGTCGGCAGCAGGGCTAGGAGATATCGAAAAAACAATTTACCTTTGGGACGGTCCTGCCAAAAATTACAAATATTATAACTACGATAGTAATACCGACAATCATGTCATTGCCTCTTATGTTGTAAATGGTACAACTTTAGACCCTAATTACAATATCATTCCGCCCGGGCAAGCCTTTTTTGTAAAAGCATTGCCCGGAGCAAGTTCTTTTTTCTTTCATGAAAAACAAAGAAGGCATACCGACGATAACATGACACGAAGCACCCCAAGAGATAATTTAACACAAGTTCAATTTATTAAATTGAGAATTGAAGACCATGGCTACTCCGACGAAACCGTTATCCGGTTTATAGATAATGCCACAATTCATCACGACCCCGATTTCGATGCCTATAAATTAAATGTACCTAATCCCGAAGTGCCGCAAATTTACTCTTTCTCGCAAGAGGATTTACTCCCAATGGCAATAAATACCTTGCCAGGAATAATAAATGAAAATTACACCCTAGGGGTAGCTGTAAGAATCACCCAAGCAGGAAAATACACCCTTAAAATTGCAGATAGCTACCTTAGCGGTGCAAATGCCATTCTGGAAGATACCCAAACCAACCAACTAATCAACCTAAACTCCAGAGCCGAATATATATTTATGCACAGCGGAGGAATTAATGAAAACCGTTTTCTCATTCATTTTACACGGAACTCAGTGGGCATTGAAAACATAAAACCAAGCCTTGGCATATACCCCAATCCCACAACAGGTAGTTTTGCTTTAGATTTTAATCAAATTAGTAAGATAAAATCAATACAAATTAATAATGT
Source organism: uncultured Chlorobiota bacterium (assembly GCA_947311265.1). Lineage (GTDB taxonomy): Bacteria > Bacteroidota > Bacteroidia > Bacteroidales > JAADGE01 > CAMZKQ01. The sequence goes on from CAMZKQ010000182.1 coordinate 1,931, forward strand.
TACAGGACAACAAATCTATTATAAAAATCAGATAAAAAATAAATTGCACCAAATAGACTTGGGAAACCAAAAAAATGGTGTCTATTTTATTACGATAGTTACTGATGATGAAACTTACACACAGAAAATAATTATAAAAAAATAATTACATAAAATCGACTCAAAATTTCACGACTTAATATAATCAAAATGAAAAAACAATTATTTGTATTAACACTAGCCCTCTTTTTCTCTGGCGGGTTATTTGCCCAACTTACAGTAACCAATGGGTATACAGCACAGCAACTTGCCGACTATTTTACAGGCGAAAGCATTACCCCCTTTAACTGTACCATCGAAGGCGAGCCAGAGCAAATCGGTAAATTTAACTTTGTAGGCAGCCAACTTGGCGTTAATGAAGGGATAATCCTATCTACAGGCGATATATCTGATGCACAAGGGCCAAATAACTCCATAGAAACCTCCACAGAACTTGGCGGCTATGGCGATGATTACCTAGACAACGAGTTTGGTTTTGACACTTACGATGCCATTATTTTAGAATTTGATTTTGTAGTACAATCCGATAAAATTGATTTCAACTATATTTTCATGTCCGAAGAGTACCTCGAAAATATAAATAGTGGGTATAATGATGTTTTTGCATTTGTTATCACCGGCCCCGGAATTACTGGCGAAAAAAACCTTGCCATTATACCCGGAAGTACCGACCCAATTACAATAAACTCAGTTAATAATACCGAACATTGGCAATTTTATCACGACAATGCTAATGGAAATACAAATATAGAGTTTGATGGATTTACGACATTAATGACCGCAACCGCAGATGGGCTAACCCCTTGCCAAACCTACCACCTAAAGCTCGTCATTGCGGATTCCGACGATGAGGCTTACGACTCTGGCGTACTTTTGCAAGCCAGCTCGCTATCGCAAAGCTTACTTGCCGTTTCCACAAGCACATACAGTGGCAACAATATTGCCATAGAAAGTTGCGTAAACGCAAGTTTCACTTTCCAGCTAGACCAACCACAAGCTACAGATTTAGAATTTGACCTTACCATAGAAGGTACTGCCGTAAACGGAGTAGATTACGAATACATAGACCCTAAAGTAGTTATCCCAGCAGGGCAAACCTCGGCAACACTACTAGTAAAAGCCATCAACGATGGCTTGGTAGAAGGACAAGAATCCATACACCTTATATATACCCCAGCAGCTTGCCAAGCCAACGATACCGCAAAACTATTTATAGACGATTATGACCAAATCATCTACACCACTACCCCCACCGACATTACTTGCAACGGTGCAGCAGATGGTATTGCCACCTTCGATATACAAGGCGGATTTACACCTTATACCTTTTACCTTACAGATACAATAAGCAACGAGCAGTTTACATTTAATACAGAACCGATACAAAACTTGGACTCCGGTACTTACTCTATACAAATAGTAGATAACTATGGTTGTACTGCCAAAGATATCGTTTTTGCAGGCGAGTTTAATGCTGGGCAAACCTTCCTGCCCGATGGCAATGGCGTTTCCTACGAAAGTGTAATCACAATTTCGGGCTTTAATGCTGGGCAAATATTAGAAAACGAAGACCAAATACTTGGTATTACAGCCGTTTTAGAACACTCCTATGCCAATGATTTAACAATCTTAGTAGAAGCCCCAAACGGCTCACAAGTTATACTTAAAAGCTTTGGTGGTGGCGGCGGTGGTACTGCCGACCTTGGCGAGCCAGTAGCATCAGGCCCTATTGATGCTTGGAACTCATCCAACATAACCCCAGGTTTAGGCTACGAATATACATGGAATGCCAACCCCGTTTTTTTAACAATGAACCAACAACTGGCTTCGCCAAATTTGCCACAACATACCTATGTTTCAACTTTCGGTAATACACTTACAGATAGGTATTTACCAGCAGGCTCTTATACTCCAGAAAATAGCCTTGCTACTTTCGTTGGCACGGAACTCAATGGCGATTGGAAAATAAAAGTTACCGACAATATGGGGCAAGACAACGGCTATATCTTTTCTTGGAATATCGGCCTAAAAGCCGATAAACCAGACTCACTAATCACTATAAACGAACCACCAAAACCAACAGTAAGTAAAGTTATAACCAACTCAACCTGTGGTAATAGCGATGGCGGAATAGACATTACTGTAACAGGAAATAACCCATTTACTTACCTTTGGAGCAACGGAGCAACGACCCAAGATATTTCTGGCGTTGCAAGCGGAGCTTATTCGGTAGAAATTACAGATGCTAATTTATGCGTTTCTAATTTTGCATTTAATATTTCCGATAATGGTGGCTCGCTAAGCCTATCGGCTAACCCTACTGCCGAAACTTGTGTTGGTACAAACAATGGAGCAATAGACCTTACCGCAACAGGCACAGCACCAATTACATTTGCTTGGAGCAATAGTGCCACTTCCGAAGATATTTCAAGCCTAGCACCGGGCAACTACACGGTTACCGTGTCCGACGGAGCTGGGTGCAATGCTATTGAAACTTATACCGTAATTGCAGCAACATCAATAAACGTATCGGCAGTAGTTGTAAACGAAAATTGCGGTGATGCCGGAGGCTCGATAGATGTTACAGTAGGCGGTGGAAAACAACCCTACACTTTTGCATGGAGCAATGGAGCTACCACCCAAAATATTAAAGATTTAATACTCGGCACATATACCCTTACTATTACCGATGATAATAGTTGCACAAAAGTAGTTAGCTACGAAATTACAAACCTAATAGGCAACTGTATCCCTGATTGCGATATTGCAGTTACCAATGCCAACCTTACCGATGAAAATTGCGGTAACGCAAATGGAGCAATTGATTTAACTATCTTTTCGTCTTATTCGCCAGTTACTGTATCAT
>CAMZKQ010000183.1 GCA_947311265.1 uncultured Chlorobiota bacterium
CCGCATTTACATAAGACGTTTATTATACACATCAAAAAATAAGTTTTAAGTAGCTCTTTTTATCTGACAATAAAAAAGATAACTTTTTTATTTATGCAATTTTTAACTACTTTTGCAGATGCTTGGTGAGTACACTAAGCTCGGATTAAACCTTATTTTATTAACTTTAAAACATTTTGTTTATGAAAAGAATTATGTTCTTTTTTGCACTCTTCCTTCTTACAGGGCTCAGTGCGATGGCGCAAAGCACGGTTACTGGTACTGTTACCGGAGCCGCTGACGGGGAAACGCTCCCCGGCGTAAATGTTTCCGTTAAAGGTACCACAATAGGTACTATGACAAACATGGACGGAAATTACTCCATTGAAGTCCCCGACGGGTCTTCTACACTCATTTTCTCTTTTGTAGGAATGGCAACTCAAGAAATTGCCATTTCAGGCTCTTCGGTAAACTGCTCTATGGCCGTTGAAGATTCCGAAATTGAAGAGATTGTTGTTACCGCTTTGGGAATTTCCAAAGACGCAAAAGTTTTAGGCTACTCGGCAACCAGTATTGGTTCTGATGAGTTTGAAAAAAATGCAAATATTGATGCCATGAACTCTCTACAAGGGAAAGTTGCTGGTGTTTCTGTTACTTCTGGTGGTGGTGCTCCTGGTGGCTCTACCAAAGTAATTATTCGTGGATACTCCTCGGTAAGCGGAAATAATAACCCCCTTTATGTTATTGATGGTGTACCAATTAATAATGCAACTCGAACGTCCTCGTCTAGTGGTATTGACTTTGGTAACAGAGCCAATGACATTAACCCCAATGACATTGCTTCTATGACTATACTTAAAGGAGCAGCTGCAACAGCACAGTATGGCCCTCGTGGAGCAAACGGTGTAGTTATGATTACAACAAAAAAAGGAAGAGAGCAAGACGGGCTTACCGTTGAGTTCAACTCTGCGGTTACAACTTCAGACATTCTTAGAACCCCTGCAATGCAAAACACATTCGGGCAAGGCTGGTCAGGACACTGGGCAGACAATGAAAACGGTTCTTGGGGGCCTAAAATGGACGGCGAACTTCGTGCATTTGGCAACGTTGTAAACGGTTCTCAACAGCTAAAACGTTTTTCTCCGGTAGAAAAAAACTTCTACGATTTTTATGAGTTTGGGAAACAGTATAACAACTCTGTAAGCCTAAGCGGTGGCGATAAAAGATCTACATTCTATGTTTCTTACGGCAATACAAATGCAAACGGAATTGTACCTACCGATGTAGATAAAAATATAAAAAACACATTCAAATTTAGTGGTACTCGAAAAGGAAAACTACTTACAGTATCCTCTTCTGTTAGCTATGTAAGACGAGATGGTAGCTTATTGCCAGATGGACGTGGAGGAACAAACTCTGCTGCCAACCTATACTCTGAATTGCTACAAATCCCAAGGGATTTTTCTATTGTAGATTTTAAAGATTACAATAACGAGTTCAATAACCTAGATAACTTCTATACACCTTATGCTTTCAACCCATATTATGCGTTAAACGAAAATCAAACTAAATTTTTTGAAAACCGCATCTACGGCAGCATTACACTAGACTTTAAGATTACAGACTGGCTTAAAGCCAGCTACCGACCAGGTATCGACGCATCAGGGTTTAACCGTACAGACTGGGAGTCTATCATGAAATTCACACCTGGTAGCTACCAAGATGCCAATGGAGCAGCACCTGGCGTTGGTCTTGTAATGGAAGAATCTCGTGCAACAACAGAAATTAATCAAGACTTTATCCTTTCAGGCAGTAAAATATTTGGCGACTTTTCTGTAGATGCAATGTTTGGTGTAAACACTTATCAAAACGAATACAAAAGAGTAAGAGGCCAAATTAACAGCCTTGTTATTCCTTACTTCTACAACCTTGCAAATACTGACGGTGTAAAAGAAACAAGCACTTACGAAAGTATTAAACGAACTGTTGGTATCTACGGACAAGCAGGATTAGGCTATAAAAACTATGCGTTTTTAAACCTTACCGCTCGCCAAGATTACTCCTCAACACTACCGAAAGGAGCAAACAGCTTTTTCTACCCATCAGTAAGCACTTCTATTATTGTTAGCGATATAGTACCTTCTATAAAAAGTTTTGCTGACCTTATTAAATTAAGAGCAAGTTGGGGTATGGCAGGAAACGATGCTGCTCCATATTTACTCGATGCCACTTTTGTAGGTTCGCAAGTTTGGGTACCATTCAGCTCCCTAAAATTCCCTCTTAATGGCGTTGGAGCATTCGAGAAATCAAACGTAATTGGTAACCCCAACCTAAAACCTGAAATTACAACAGAGCAAGAAGTTGGTGTTGATTTACGTTTCTTCAAAAGCAGAGTAGTACTCGATTTTGCATACTACAACAGAGTTTCTGCTGGTCAAATCTTAAATATTGACTTAGCCCCTTCAAGCGGATTCTCCCAACAAGTTATTAACTTTGGTGATGTACAAAACAAAGGTATTGAAGCATTATTTACAGTAGTTCCAGTGAAAACAAAAAGTTTTTCTTGGGCATCAACTATTAACTTTACACAAAACAAAAATAAAGTCCTTAGCTTAGGAGACAGCGAAAGCACAGAACTTATCCTAGTATCAGCTTACGATGTTGAAATGGTAGCCGTAGTAGGACAACCACTAGGTGTACTTAGAGCCCCTGATTTTAAAAGAGATGCAGCAGGACACGTTATTGTAAGTGCCTCTTCCGGAATCCCAGAAGGTACTGTTGAAAAAACTGAAATCGGCGACATTAACCCTGATTTTATTTTAGGTGTTTCCAACTCTTTCAAATACAAAGGCTTCGACCTATCATTTACAGTAGATTGGAGAAAAGGTGGATACTTCTATTCTGGTACTGCCGATTTACAATATTTTGTTGGTAACGCTACTGAAACTCAGTACAACGACCGCCAACCTTTTATCATTCCTAATTCTGTAAAACCAAACCCTTACGGAGAAGGCTATGTTGAAAATGATGTCCCAATAGCAATGACCAACATCAATGCTTACTACTATCACTCATCAAATACTGTTGCTCACAGAAAACGTGTACTTCATAGAGATATGGTTAAATTAAGAGACATCTCATTAGCCTATACACTCCCTTCTTCTATTACTAAAATGGCAAGATTAGGCACTGTTCAACTTGTACTTTCAGGACGTAACTTATTACTATTTACCCCAGAAGACAACAACTTTGTTGATCCAGAAGCCACTTCTTACGGAAACGATTTAGCAGGTGCCTTCGGAGAATTCCGTACAGGCCCAACCCTTCGGTCATTCACAGGAAGTATCAGAATTAAATTTTAATTTAAAAACACGAAAAAGATATGAAAAATAAATTTTCGATAATAATAGCTGCGGTACTAATCCTTTTTAGTACAGGTTGCACCAAAGACTGGTTGGATGTAAACAAAGATCCAAACAATGCAGAATCCGCAACAGCAGAACTCGTTTTTCCTGCGGCAGTAGTCTCTATTGCCGGGCAAACGGGGGGGTATTACAACCTCATTGGAGGCTTTTGGTCTCAATACTGGTCGCAAAGTAATGCGGCAAACCAATACAAATTCCTAGATCAGTACCAAGTACAATCTGGCGACTTTAACCGCAACTGGCAAGAAATGTATGCCAACGGACTAAGCGATATGGAATTTGTAATTACAGATGCAAAAGCATCAGGTAATACATCTTACGAATTTATGGCCACTGTAATGAAAGCCTACGGCTTTGCATTTTTGGTAGATTTCTACAACAATGTGCCCTATTCAGAAGCCTTCCAAGCAGATGCAGAAGCACAAAATTTCAACCCGAAATTTGACAGCGGCAAAGCAATTTACACCGACTTAATTGCAAAAATAGATGCCGCTGCTGCACTAGAAATGAGCCAACTTACAACAGCCCAAAAATCTGCCGATTTCATTTTCGGTGGAGATATGGACCAATGGAAACGCTTTGCAAATACACTCAAACTTAGAATGTACCTCCGTATGGCTTATGCCGATGAAGCGACTGCAAAAGCTGGTGTACAAAAGCTATATGCTGATAATGCAGAATTTCTTGGCACTGATGCTGCTCTTAAAATCTTTACAGACAACGAAGGGCAAGACAATCCGCTTTACGCTTCCGACAGACGGAAATTGAACGTTGCCACCAACTTACGTGTTAGCTCTACAATTTACCGCTACTACGAAGATAAAGGCGATGACCGACTAAACGTTATCTTAGGAAAATCAGGAAAACCAATGCCACAAGGCGGATTTAATATCCCAAGTACAACACTAGACCCAACTTCAGTAGCCGTATTTGCACTAGCAGCAGAAGACCCTGTTTACTTTATCTCAGATGTAGAAAGCCACTTGCTACAAGCAGAAGCAATAGCAAGAGGCTGGGGAACTGGCGATGCTAAAACCCACTACGACATGGGTGTAAATGCAGATTTTGCTAGAAAAGGACTTGCTGCCCCTACCGCTCTTCTTGCCGACGGTGGTGCTTACGCATTCCCAGCATCAGGATTTGAAGCACAGCTAGAAGCCATTATCATGGCTAAATGGGCAGCATTTGCAGGCTCTCAAAATGCAGAAGCATTTTTTGAAACCAACAGAACAGGCTATCCAAAACAATCCTCAACCCCTGCATGGGACGGCCCTAACGAAAAAATACA
>CAMZKQ010000184.1 GCA_947311265.1 uncultured Chlorobiota bacterium
ATTGTAATACCACTATTTTTCATCACCCTTAAGAGCATTGATAGTTATTTAATAAGCTATGCTATTTTAGGTTTTATATCTTATATCGTTTATATGATTATCATTTTTCATCATTCATTAAAACATGATAGACAAGTTTAAGCTACTTTTCACAAATAAATATATAGAATTAGCACTATTTCTATCCCTCTTTTTTATTCTTGAATTTGAATACTACAACTTTGTAAACCTTCCTCTTTTTCAAGAAAAAATGGGCTTTGCTTTTCGCTTTTCGGTAGGACAATTTATTTTAGCGAAAGTCTTTTTAGCCATTCTGTTGTACACCAACTTTAAACTAAAAGGTTTTTACTATTTCGTAAATAGTTTGTTTCTAATATTACTTTCGTTTCCTGTAATTATTATGTTCGAGTTTATGCCCCAAACGCCAGTTATTATAGTCTTGTCAGCACTACTATTTCACGCTTTACTATACTGGTCATCACACATTAATTTTAAATTAAATAATGATAGATTTATAATAAAACCCCAATTTAAAATCCCATTTTTCATCATTTTAACCCTGCTAATGCTCATTCCATTTTTTATAAATTATGGCTTATCATTTAATTTAAAATCGTTCATTTTTAAAGATATTTACCAAATAAGAGAACTCGCAGTAGCAAAATCTACGAAAATAACCGCCTATTTTTTTTCTTGGTTAGTCAAAATCGTCATTCCAATGGCCTTAATTATAAGTTGGCGACAAAAAAAATGGTTTTTCAGCATCTTTTTTATAGCCACACAGCTATACCTCTACACCATAGACCCACACAAATCAGCCTTTTTTACACTTTTTGTTGTACTTATAATGGTCATAAAAGACAGCCGAAAACAAACCAACTTTATTGTTTTTTCATTTATTGGTTTAATCATTTTTTCAAAATTAATTTCCTTATTTCAAGGTAATATTATGGCCGAATCTATTGTTGTGCGAAGAACATTTTTTTTGCCCGCCATTATAATCAATAATTATTTTGATTTTTTTAAAGACAATCCCCTCTACCTTTCGCATAGTATTTTCAAATATTTTATTGAATACCCCTTCCCTTCAGAACCAGCTCAACTCATTAGTTTAGAGTACTATAACAGCCCAAAAGGCAGTGCAAATTCAGGCTTTATAAGCGATGGATACATGAATTTTGGGTACATTGGCATACTGCTCAATATTATAGGCATTACAATACTTTTCAAAATCATTGAACAGCTTAAAATAGCATCAGACTTTAATGGCATTATTTTAGTCATCATTTACACCCTAATAAGTGGCTATTTTTTAACCTCACTTTTAACGCATGGTATCATATTATTTTTAATTTTGTCTTTCTTTTTTATAAGAAATACCCAAACCCCAGATAAGTAATGATAAAAATTTGCCACATCTCCACGGTACACTCCTTATACGACGACCGTATTTTTTACAAAGAGTGCGTATCGCTTGCCAAAGCAGGGTTTGAGGTAAATCTTGCCATAGCACATAGCAAAAAAACAAGCCTTTCGGGAGTGCAGATACTGCCTCTAAAAAAACACAAAAACCGCCTAAAACGGTTTATTTTTGGCTCGTGGAACGCCTTTTGGGTAGCCCTAAAATCGGGGGCAAAAATCTGCCATTTTCACGACCCAGAGCTAATGTTTACAGGCATTTTACTCCGTATTTTTGGGCGAAAAGTAATCTACGATGTACACGAAGACCTGCCCAAACAGGTCTTATACAAACCTTGGATAAATAGCCCCACAGTCCGAAAAATAACTTCCAAATTAATCTATATTGCCGAGCAATTTTCCTGCCTATTTTTCAATGGAATTGTAACAGTTACCGATGATATTTTTCGCAAATATAAGCCTAAAAAAACAATCATAATTCGCAACCTCCCCCTTTTGTCCATGGGCAAAAATATCAAAAAAAAAATAGTACGTCCTGCCGAAAAAACAATCTTTATATACGCCGGAGGGCTTAGCCCAGTACGGGGAATTAAGGAAGTAATTACGGCTTTTGAAGCCGTAAAAAAACAGTCCGAACTTTGGCTACTAGGCGATTGGGAAAGTATTGAGTATAAAAATGCCTGCTTGAACTCAAGCAACGAAAGTTATATTAAATACCTAGGTTACAAAAAGATGGAAGAGGTCTATGAGTATATTGCTGTGGCAGATGTTGGTATTGCAATGCTCTATCCTATCAAAAATTTTGTTACCAGTTTGCCAGTAAAAGCCTTTGAATATATGCGATTTGCAAAGCCAATTTTAATGTCAGATTTTGAGTACTGGAAAGAAATTTTTGCCGGAGCAGCTATTTTTTCAGACCCAAAAAACACAGCTCAAATCGCCGAAAAACTGAACGACTTAGCAGGAAATAAGCAGGAAAGGGAAAAATTGGGCAAGCAAGGTTTGCAAAAAATAGAAAGCGAACTTTCGTGGGAAAAAGAAGCTGAAATTTTGATTGATTTTTACAAAAAAATGTATGACCACTCATGAAAATAAAAGCGATAAATAGTAAAATTATAGCCGAAAAATCAGCCTCCATTTTTTTATCCGAAAAATGGTTAAATTTATACGATGATAGGCTAAAATGCTTTGGGATATTTGATAAATCGGATAAAATTATTGGCGGCTTTGCTATCTTTATTGAAAAGAAAGCAAAATTTATTAAATACTATAGAAACCTTCCGTATTCGCCTACGATTAGTTTATTTTTTGAAAATAAAGCCCAAAATAAATCAAAAATTCTTTCTGAAAACAAAAAGATTTTAAGCCTTCTTACCAGCTTTTTTGAAACATTGCCCTATCATATATTATCCGTTTATTTGCCCAGCAAATATATTGATATGCAGCCTTTTATTTGGCAAAATTTCAAGGCCATTCCCAGTTATACCTACATAATTGACTTAGAAAAAACGGTAGCAGAAATTGAAAAAGGATTTTCAACCAAAAGAAGAAATGATATAAAAAAAGCGATTAAAGACGGTGTTACAGCACAACTAAGCTCGGATTACGACACCGTTAAATCCCTGATTATAAACACATTTGACAGAAAAAACAAAGCATTAGATGTCGCAATGATAGATAAAATATTATTTGAATTTGCCGATAATAAAAATAGCTTTGCTTTTGTTTCGTACCTCAGCAAAACACCAATTGCCACTTCTTTTTGCATTTACGATAAGCAAAAAGTGTACTATCTGCTTGGCGGTTACGATAGCCAAAATAAGCACCAAGGGGCGGGGGCTTTGGCGGTTTCCAATGCCATAAAATATGCACAAGAATTAGGGATTAAAAATTTTGATTTTGAAGGCTCGATGTTGCCCGAAGTAGAAAAATATTTCAGGGGGTTTGGCGGAAATTTAACCCCTTACTATTCTATAAATAAAGCAATATTGCCCCTCGAAATGGCTTTAAAAATTGCAAAACGCTCTATATTTTAATATGAAAGTAATAATTTCTCATGATATTGACCATATTTCGGTAAGCGAGCATTTTACCGATTTTATCATTCCTAAGTTTTTGGTGCGTATGCAAATAGAGCTTTTGCTGGGCAAAATATCGGCAAAAGAATATTTTTTGCGGTACAAAAACTTGTTGTCCAACAAATGGAATAATATTCAGGAACTGATGGATTACAACGAAAAGCAGAATATTCCGGCTACTTTTTTTATGGGTGTAAACCAAGGCGTTGGGCTAAATTATGGGCTCGAACTGGCAGAAAAATGGACGAAAAAAATTGTATCCAGAGGGTTTGCCTGTGGAGTGCATGGCATTGCTTATTTAAAGTCGGAAGATATTGAAAAAGAGTACACTACCTTTAAAGAGATTTCGGGTTTAGGTGATTTTGGTATCCGAATGCACTACTTGCGTAGTGATAAAAGTACCTTGGAAAAATTAGCCTCGGCAGGCTACCTTTTTGATAGCACCGATTATCGTATTGCATCGCCCTATAAGGTTGGCGAGATGGTAGAGTTTCCTCTGCACATCATGGAAGGCTATATGCTCGAGGGGGGCAAAAAATACCAAAACAACACGCTCGAAAAAGCGGTGCAACTTACCATAGAGAGAGTAAAAAAAGTGCAAGCACAAGGGCAAGAGTTAGTTACCATTCTGTTCCACGACCGCTATTTCGACAACTCTTTTTTGGCATGGAAAAAATGGTACATACAGGTAGTAGAATATTGCAAAGCCGAAGGTTTTGAATTTACGGATTATGCCTCTAATCTAATTAACCATAGGCATTTATAGAGCAGTACTCTGCCTACATTCCCTTAACGTTTTAAACCCGAAATTACAAACAACTGGTGAGTACACAGCTAGTTATCTGCAATAGAACAAAACCTTTACTATACTTATTTACAGTCATTTACAAAATACCTATTGTCAAGAGGTTGGCAAGTCAAAATCTCATGGGCTGTTTTATGCACTAAACTTATTTGTATTAATTCCCTCTTAAACCCATTTACTTTCTGTTTACTTTTCGCTTACTTTCTATTCGATATTCTTCTTTTTGATAGAAGAAAATAGTTTATCTTTGTAACTTAAACTTATTGCCAATTGAACACTAAAAAAAACAAAATGAAACAGTTTAGCATTACATTATTTATAGTCCTATTTGCCCTTGTGCAACTCCATGCCCAAACAGACACTGACCCAAATAAAGATTATTTAGACCTTACCTTAGAAGAGTTATTAGACTTAGACGTAAACGTAACCTCGGCAGGGAAATCCTCCAATATATTAGATGCCCCCGGCATTGTAACCGTAGTTTCAGAAAATGAAATAGCAAGCTCTGGTGCTCGAGATATAATTGATGTTTTGCGGCTCGTCCCAGGCTTTTCTTTTGCCTCCGATGTAGAAAGCCAACTCGGTATCGTAAATCGTGGCAACTGGGCAACCGAAGGCAAAATCCTACTGATGATTGATGGGCAAATGATGAACGAACTTTCCTATGCCACTATGGTTTTGGGCAACCATATCCCTATTGAAAATATCCAACGCATCGAGATTATTCGTGGTCCCGGCTCGGCAATTTATGGTGGGAATGCCGAAATGAGTGTAATTAATATCATAACCAAAACAGGCGAAAATATAAGCGGAATTGAAGGTGGAATATCCCACGGAAGTACTGAAAATGTACCCTCATTCAGAAAAGCAGCTTACCTTAGCATAGGCAAAAAAATCAAAGATTTTGAATTTTCACTTTTCGGAAAAGCAGAGCAAGGACACCGAAGCGACAGGACGTACACCGACTTATACGGCTCTAGTTTTAACATGACAGAAAACACCACCGACCCACAGCACGTGAATATTAATGCAAAATATAAAAATCTAGAAATTCGGGGGATTTACGATAACTACAAAACAAAAACTCGTGATTTTAATGGCGAAAACCTACTAAAAGCCTACCAAATGGATTATATCTCCCAGTTGGCAGAAATTAAGTATAAATACGAAGTTACAGACAAGCTAAGCATACTACCCAAAATCAATTACAAAAGAGATACCCCCTGGCTTTCTTCCGAAGCTCCCCTTGATGGCGAAGCTGATGAATACTACGAATACAACAGAACTGTAAGCCGATATACAGGCAGCTTAATGGCAGCATATATGCTTAATAAACAAGTTGATTTTACCTTAGGCTACGAATATTATTACGATATGGCAGTAGATAATTTAGCCGATGATGGGGCTACATTTTGGGACGGGAAGAAACAAATATCTTACCAGAACCATGCCATTCATTTCCAAACCAACCTTAGCAACCGCATTGTAAATGCTACAATAGGCATGCGGTACGATAAGCACAACCAATATGGAGGGGCATTTATACCCCGAATTGCACTGATGAAAAAAATACGGAAAGTACACTTTAAATTACTCTACAACAGAGCATTCAGAACCCCAAGTCTTGAAAATATTGATTTGAATTTTGGGCTAGATACCATCCGCAAACAACCGCTAATAGTACCCGAAATTACCGACGTTTATAACTTTGAAATGGGCTACAAAATTAGCCCCAATTTCTACATTAATGCCAATTTATTTAGAATAACTTTGGACAAAACCATCGTTTATTCCATTACCGAAGACGGCAAAGAAGGCTATGATAATCTTGGAAAAACAGGCTCGCAAGGCATAGAATTAGAACTAAAATCTAAATTTACAAAGCTATCAGTCAATGCCAACTACTCTTTTTACACCACAAAAAAGCTAAACCAAATTGAAGATTACAAAGTAGCAGGAAATTCAAGTGCCTTTTTGGGAGCACCGCAGCACAAAATCACCTTGTCTGCCATCTATAAAATAACCAATAATTTTAAAATAAACAGCACCACCATATTTTACAGCAAACGTTACTCTTACGACCAGTACGACGGTGCTAACCAAACCGTAAACCTATCGGTACACAAGCCAGTAGCTTTTATAAATATGTTCCTTAGCTACGACAATCTATTTGTAAAAGGCCTCAATGTCGGTGCTGGGGTATATAATATTTCAGACTCAAAATATAGCTTTATACAACCCTACAACGGCTGGCACACCCCAATACCCGGGAAAAGCAGAGAATATTTAGTAAAGCTAAACTATAATTTTAACTGGTAAAATTACCCCCATAATAATTTTGAAACTTTGCCA
>CAMZKQ010000185.1 GCA_947311265.1 uncultured Chlorobiota bacterium
TCATTTATTTTTGCTCTTTAATTAGGGTCTGTATTTGGAGTTTCTTCTTTGCTTTTTTCATTCATTTTAAATACCCAAAAGTACCATAAAAGTAAGATGAAAGCAAAAATAAATGATACTTACAATAATTGGTGCACGTCCACAATTTGTAAAAGCAGCAATCGTTTCAATAGCACTAAAAAACATTGGAATAGAAGAGCAAATAATACACACAGGGCAACACTACGACGACAAAATGAGCCAAGTGTTTTGGGACGAATTAGGCATACCAAAACCAGCCAAAAACCTAAATATTGGCTCGGGCAACCACGGGCAACAGACCGCCCAAATGATTGAGCAAATAGAAAAATTTATACTCAATTCTGAAAAAAAGCCAAAAGCCCTACTTCTCTATGGCGACACCAACTCCACACTCGCAGGGGCAATTGTAGCCCCAAAACTACACATTCCAGTTATCCATATCGAAGCAGGGCTAAGGAGCTTTAACAATAAAATGCCCGAAGAAATTAACCGAATAATTACCGACCGAGTAGCCGATATACTCTTCTGCTCCTCCGAAGCCCCAGTTTTACAGCTCGAAAAAGAAGGCATTACCAACAACGTTTTCAATACGGGCGATGTTATGTACGATGCTTTTTTACACTTCGGGAAAATTGCAGATACAAAAATAAGCCTATCCAAAATTATCCCCTTTAAAAAAGGGGAATATAACTTGCTTACTCTGCACCGCCCTTCAAATACCGACGATTTACAAACTTTGCAAAAAATAATAAGCACATTTGAGGATATAGATTTACCAACCATTTGGGCAGTACACCCCCGAGTGGCAGCAAAAATAAAGGCACTAAATATCCCAAAGAATATCGAAATAGTTAGCCCATTTTCCTACTTTGAAATGCTCGCCGTTTTAAAAAACGCCAACAAAGTATTTACCGATTCAGGCGGCCTTCAGAAAGAGGCCTATTGGGCTAATAAAGACTGCATTACAATACGCAACGAAACAGAGTGGATAGAAACCCTAAACCACAATTTTAATACCCTTACGGGAAATAATCCAAAAAAAATTAGACAAGCATACAAGAAAATAATAACCCCAAAACGCCCACAATTATACGGCACAGGAAAAGCGTGCGAAAAAATTGCACAAATAATTAAAAATAAGTACTTTAGCTAAATGAAATGCTTGCAGAACTGCTAAAAGAAAAATACAGTAAAATGATAAAATCCGAAGCCAAACGCCTCGGGTTTTTCGACTGTGGCATAAGCAAAGCCCGATTTTTAGAAGAAGAAGCCCCACAACTAGAACGTTGGCTAAAAGAAGGCAGAAATGGGCAAATGAAATACATGGAAAATTATTTCGACAAACGCCTAGACCCCACAAAACTAGTCGATGGAGCAAAATCGGTAATTTCACTCCTGCTCCCTTATTACCCACAGGAAGTACAGCCAGCCAATACTTTGCAGATTGCAAAGTATGCCTACGGCGAAGATTATCACTTTGTTATAAAAGACAAATTAAAGCTATTATTTAACTACATCAACGAAAATATTGGGCAAATTTCAGGGCGGATATTTACCGACTCTGCCCCCATAATGGAACGCAAATGGGCAACACTTTCAGGACTAGGCTGGCGAGGAAAAAACGGCTTACTACTGACAAAGCAAGGCTCTTTTTTTTTCCTTGCCGAATTAATTATTGATATGGATTTACTTTTCGACTCCCCTGTTTCTAGCTATTGTGGCACTTGCACACGCTGTATTGATGCCTGCCCAACACAGGCCATTTATAGCGAAGCAAAGGTCGATGGCAGTAAGTGTATATCCTACCTAACTATAGAACTTAAAGAAAAAATACCAACCCTTTTTAAAGGGAAAATGGCAAATAAAATTTTTGGTTGTGATATTTGCCAAGATGTATGCCCACATAATAGAAAGCCTGTAAGGCACAACGAACCACGCCTCTCCCCTCACCCTCAGCTTTTAAAAATGAGTGTAAAAGACTGGAAAAATCTTTCCGAAGAACAATTTAGAACCATTTTTAAAAAATCAGCCGTAAAACGCACAAAATATAAGGGGATTATTCGTAATATCGAATTTATAAAAGACTAATTTTCTGTAAAATATTGCATTTGCGAATTGAACTTAAGCAAACTGTTTTTTTTACGTCTTCTAAATTATTTTATTCCTACATCACCTCCGATTTGATTTTACCACCTAAAAAGTGAGTGTCTAGTACATCTCCTTTTTTTATACACTTGGCTGATTTTAAGTGAGTTCCATTAGAATAAGTTATGGTATAGCCTTTTTCTAAAATTCGTTTTGGGTCAAGGTACTTTGCTTGTTGGTGCAATATTTCTATATGATGTTTGCTGTTTAGCACCAATTTACCACTAGCGTATTCTATATTTTTTAGTAATTTTTCTCTATTGGTATGGAGCTGCTTAAACCCTGATTGGTTAATGCGTTTTAACTGTTCCGAAAGCAAATACAAATTTTGTTGTTTCAATTTAACTTTATTTTGCGTTGCTATTTTTAATTTCTCGGCTAACCAAATTAATTTTTGTTGAGAATTAGAAATTAACTGCTCATTTGCTGGTTTTATTTTTAGGATTGTATTATTTATTAGCTGGTGATTTTCAAAAATAATAGCCTTAACCCTAGGTTTAAAATAAGCTGCAAAATGAGAGAGTTCTTGCTGTTCTGCATTTAAAATAGCTTGTACTTTTCCGCCCAGATAGCCCTGCATATCCAAAATTTGCCCCTCTAAATCAGAAAATTTGCGGATTAAAAATTCGGCCACCGCCGTAGGGGTTTTTAGTGCCTTATGAGCTGCCAAATCGGCAATAGCCTCGTCCCGTTCATGCCCAATTCCTGTAAGTACAGGGAGCGGAAATTGGCAAATATTTGCGGCAATAAAATAGCTGTCGAAGGCACTTAAATCTGCACGAGAGCCACCGCCACGTATCAAAACCACCAAATCAAAATCCGTAAGGTTATTAAAGATTTTATCGAAGGCAAGGATAACCGATGCTTCGGTATTTTCGCCTTGCATTGTGGCCTCGAAAAGTGTAATATTAAATTGATAACCCGCAGGGTTTTCTTGTAACTGATTTATAAAATCGCCATAACCCGCCGCTGTTGCCGAGGAAATTACCGCAATATTTTGCGGCAATGTCGGAAATTCTAATTCAGCATTCATGCCTAAAATGCCATCTTCTTCTAGTTGCTGGATAATTTCTCGCCGTCGTTTTTCAATATCGCCCAAAGTGTAGGCGGGGTCAATGTCTCGAATATTAAGGCTGAAGCCATAAATTTCATGAAATTCGACAGAAACAGTAATTAGTACTTTTAGACCAGCCGCTAAATCTTGCCCAGTTTCCGAGCGAAAATAGGGCGTAAGTATTCTGAAAACAGCCCCCCAAATCGTTGCTCTTGCTTTTGCCAACACTCGCCCAGATTTATCTTTTTCGATAAGTTCGAGGTAGGCATGCCCACGGCTTTCTCGTAGTTCGCTAATTTCGGCCACCAGTTGTTGCGTCCCTGGCAGGGCAGATTGCACCGCATTGCGTACTGCAAAATTTAAGGCGGATAATGTATATGGCGTATCTCCCATTTTTTATTTGCTTAGCTGTTTATTTATCGTATTATTTAGCGGCGGTTGAGCAGAAAAACCTTCTGATCTTCAATTGCAATAATCCCTGCATTAGCTACTTGTAACTTAGAAAGGCTAGATACTTGCGGGCAATCGAGCAAGGAAACCATTTGGAAATCCTGTGTGCGAAGCACTTTTATTGCATCGTCGGCAGGCTCGAAGATAAACCCGGAGTTGCCCGCAGGCATATAGGCAAAATCGGTAAGTTGCTCGCAGGCTAGGGGCGAGTCATTGGTTTTCAGTCCGTTAAAAAATAGGTAGCGTGTAATTAGTTTGTTTTTTTCGATATACTGTATGCAAGCTGCGCTTCCATGTTGGCGGATTGCTTTGGCAGGAAACCCTATTTTTACAGCTGCAATATCTTTTCCTGATTTATAAAAAGCCCGTTTTATTCCCCCTGTATTTTGCAATAAACCAGAGTGGTGCGAAAAACTAGCCCCAAATACTTCGTGGCGAGTATTGCGTATTGAACTGGCTATAATTTCGTCTAAATATAATTTATACATTAAATCGCCTTCAAAAATAACTAAAATATTTTCAAATTCATGAGTAAAGCTGTTTTTTGCTAACTTAAAATTCTTAATTAAAACGATATCTGCATCGCTTTTGTATTGAAATAAATCTACTCCTTTTGCAACCACTACATTTTTATTCCCTAAAAAAATGCTATCAAATTTAGTTTTAGAGATTGTATATTTTAAGGATAAATAGCCTTTATTCTTGGCATCATATACAAAAAAATTATCTTGCGTTTCTACATAGCCCAAGTGCTGATTAAAATGAATATCAATACTTGCCGTTTCTGGTAGGATTTGAGTTACAGTAAGGTCTTTTTCTTCGATAGTGGTGATTTTTACAGGGGCTAATTTGCCCTGTATTTGGGCAACTCCGCTAATTGACATTAAAAAACGCTTGCCCTTTAAGTACAATTCGTCAAATTGTGTAGTTAGCTTTTTGTCGGCCAGTGGGCGATATACTTTAGGAATTTTTATGCCTTCTCCACCTAAAAAAACGGGCAATTTATGAATCATTCTATCGCTAATTCTCTTGTATTTTGGGTGAATACCTTTAAAAGGATGAACATGGGTAAAGGCGTAAAAAATCATTATAGAAAGTGCAAAAAAATCACTTTCTGCTGATACTTGGCCACCATGGAGGTAGTCCCGAATATCGTCGAGCAATAAACCGCTATGTGTATGGGCGTTAGTTTGATACGAGTCTGTATCTATTAATTTTAAATCGCCATGTTGGTTTACCAATATATTGTATTGGTTTAAATCACCTATTACAACTCCTTGTGAATGTGCATATTGTACTGATGTTATTAATTTTTCTGCAGTCTTGCGTTTTACCTTTTCGGTGATGCCATTTTTAGTGCAAAAATGCTTACTAAAAAAAGAAGATATTGGAAAAAAAGTATTGGGAACAAACGCCATTGTAAAGCCTGCAATACTTTTTTTACTATCCCAAAGTAAGTCGATTGGGACAACAAAAAGCGATTGGTCTAATTGGCTAAGGAATGAAAATTGAGCCTCGGAAAGTGGCGGGATATTTTGATGGTAAAGTTTTGCTACTTTATGTTTTTCGTTTTTTAATAGCATAATTTTCCCTTCGCCGCCACGGTGAATTTCGTCAGCATTTTCAATGGTGTAACTTTTTTCGTTATTAGTGGTGTAGATTGGCATTTTTGTATGGCTTTAAGAAAATTTAATTCGGTTTATCAGGGAGCGCCCTAAGGTAATTTCATCAGCATATTCGAGCTCATCGCCAATGGCTACGCCACGTGCTAGCATTGTAATTTCAGCTGGGCGATTGCCAATTTTTCGGAAAATATAAAAGGCCGTGGTGTCGCCTTCGGGCGTGGCACTTAAAGCCAAAATAACCTCATTGGTTTTGGTCGTATCAATTCTTTGGAGTAGCCCTTCTACCTCAATGTCCGAGGGCCCAATGCCGTCCATGGGGGAGATTAATCCGCCAAGTACAAAGTACTTGCCATTGTATTGTTGCGTTTTTTCAATGGCCAAAACATCTTTGATGTTTTCTACTACACAAATCTGACTATCAGTTCTTTGTATATCTAAGCAGATGTCGCAAACAGGCTCATCGGAAATATTATTGCAATGCTGGCAGTGCATAATTTTTTCTCGCATTTCAATAATTGTACTTCCAAAAATAGTAACTTCTTCTTTTTTCTTTTTTAATAAATGGAGTACTAATCGTAATGCGGTTTTTTTTCCTATACCAGGCAATTTAGAAAATTCGGCAACGGCTTTGTCTAAAAGTTTTGAGGGGTATTCTTGCTGCATTTTATTCTGGTTATTTAAGGAAAGTTCTGATTTATAAGTCGTTGGTAAAGTGATGTAGCAAACAGTAGTTACAAAAATTCGCAAATACCATTAATGCCTTCGGCAGCTCCGGTGGCAATACGAATGCCATAGCCTCTGGGAATGTGTGCATCTCTTGGGTTTATACGAATTAGTTCTGTACCAAAAGCCGCTGCAATTCGTTCGGATTTTCGGCGAACCGTAGGGATTGCAGTACCTGCACCAATTTCGATTACCGCTAATTTTGCTTTTTTTCGTTCTAAATCACCGAACCAAGTGGCTAGTTTAATGTTTTGATTTTCAGAGCGTTCTGGCAACCAATGCCAATCGCCAAACATAAGGATATTGGGGCGAACAACGGCGTTACATTTTTTGCAGTAAGGCAAATCTCCATAGGCTTCAAATAGTTCATCATCAATTTCGATATTGTAAGTATCGGCACTCCAAATGTCTGTGCAACAAGGTTCTGTACATTGTAAATGATGAATTGAGCCATGTACTTCTTCAATTTTATTGTGCTCAAATCCTGCTTTCTGAAACTGCCCATCAACATTAGAGGTAAAGACAAAATAGCCAAGGGCTTTATTTTTTACAATATCTAGCAGTTGGGTAAAGCCTTTGTGTGGCACTGTATCTCTGTACAGTTGTAGGCGGTGCCCATAAAATGCCCAAGCCAAACTGGGGTCTTTTTCAAACCAACCAGGGTTCGCCATATCAGAAAATGAAATGCCTTTTTGGGCAATAATAGGATATTCGTTCCAGAAGCCTTTATTGCCTCTAAAATCGGGTAAGCCAGAATCTACACCCATTCCTGCCCCTGCGGTAATAAATACTGCATCTGCATTTTTTATTAACTCTGCGGCCTTTTTATAGTTTTCGGTTTGCTCCATTTTTTTCATGGTTCTGTTTATTAAAAATTTAAGCAAATATAATATAAAAACTGCTCTTTGGGAAAAGTTGGGGTATTTTGCTAATTTAAACCCTTATTTCTGCCCAAAGCAGTACATAAAACCATTTCTACAGGCGATGTAAATTTTGCCATCGAATGCAATTGGGGTGGCATCTAACTCTAGGCTGTGGGTTTTATCTAGGCGTTTTAATGTGTTATTTTTCAAATCTATTTCGTACAAGAAAAGCCCCCTATCGGTGGCTACAATAATTTTATTGCCCACAATAATTGGCGAGGAAATGGCCGGCACAGTTTCTTCAATAAACAAGACTTGCGGAACAGGATATTTAGTTTTACCGTCGGGGCCAATTGCCATTTTCCCCTCGGCAATTTTATCGTGCCTTACGATGTGCAAATGCCCCGTAATGTCTGAAAATACCGTAATTTTAGCTGTATTTTTATCTACATAAGCATCGTTTATGGCCGCCGAACCGATGATGCCGCCCTCCCAATGTATCCATTTTTCCGATGGCACAGGGTAAAACCACTCTACGCATGCCTTGCCATCACCTTTGGCAGGATTTAATTTAAAAACCCCTCCGGGGCCAGGCATATATTGCTTTTCTACCGTTACAATTAAGCAACTATCGTTGGTTACTGCTGGCGAGCCATTCAGGTCTGTACCGGTATAAAAATCGAAATCAGTTTTCCCTGTAAGGGTATTATAGCCATATACATGCCCCGAGCCAGAGGGCGTAAACACTCGGTTTCCGAGTAGTGCTGGGGAAGACTCTGCAACCAAATCTCCACCGTGTAGTGCTATATCTTTTTTATTATAATAAATATGTTCCTTATAAACTTTAGGTTGCATCATACCATCTAGTAGCTCTTGCTTTTTTGGGTCGGGGCTAAAAACGGTAAAAATACCATTTTCGAGTGCCAAGTAAGCGGTATCTTTTATTACCAATGCCGAGCCATCAACATCTCTGCTGTAGCTATCTGTTTTTTTTACATTGAGTTTCCAAAGCAGTTTTCCTGATGTGTAAGATACTGCACGTAAGCTCGTTACATGCTTATCGTTAGGTTTTGCATAGCGTCCTTTTCGGCTGCCTTGAATAATGATGTAGCGATTTTCGATATTTTCTGCATTGTGGTTTACCCATATACTTCCTGTACCTTTAAGAATATCATCGAATTTTGTTTGCCAGATAATTTTGCCTGTTTCTGCATCAATTTTTTTTAGGTTATAATCGAATGCGCCTTGGATTAGAATGTTTTTGCCTTTTTCTCGCACAGCTAATGGTTGCCCTGTCCAGCCAGCACCTTTCCACAATTTGTCTTTGCCGTAGGCAGGGCTTATGCCTTCGCCCAAGTAAATTTTCCAGATAGTATCTAGCTTATTGGGGGCTTTGTTGCCATAATAGTTCCTTTTTTCGTTGCCTAGATATGTACCTATTACAATTTCGATACTGTCTAAAGCGGTGCGATATAATTTTGCTTTTTGGGCAAATTTACTGCTGGGGTACTTTTTGATAAATTGAGTGTAAGCACTTGCGGTATTTTTTTTGGTCGCTTTTTTAAATGCCCTTTTGGGCGATTGGGTATATCCCGAAAGGGGTAAAATAAGGGCAATAAGGCATAGGGTAGCAACTGCTTTGAAAGAGGAAATAGATAGTACTTGTGGTTTATTTTTTAATCTCAAAATCATCAGAATCTTTTAAAAATGTAAATTTATTACAAAATGCCTCTAATTTGTCTTTATATAAGGTGGCATAAAGTACCTCTTCTTTTCCCGGGACGCTGTTGGCAATGCAGTTGCCTTCAAAATCGTAGGTCGCAGTATTTCCTGAGTGTTGCATGCCATTAGCATCTGTGCCAGAGCGGTTTACTGCCGCCACATAGCATTGGTTTTCGATTGCCCTTGCGGGCAGAAGTGTTTTCCATGCTTCGCTCCGTACAATTGGCCAGTTGGCGGCATTGAGTAAGAGGTCGTAGTCGTCCAAATTTTTAGACCAAACGGGAAAACGCAAATCATAGCAAGTTTGCAGAAAAATACGCCAACCATTTAGTTCTACAATTACACGCTCTTTGCCAGCAGTATATTTTTCATGCTCTCCGGCTAGGCTAAAGCTGTGGCGTTTGTTGTAGTATGAATGTGAGCCGTCTGGGCGAACCCAAAAAAAGCGGTTATAATATTTACCGTTTTCTGTAATAATTACTGTACCTGCTACAACGGCTTTTTTTTCTTTGGCTTGCTTTTGCAGCCAAGTAAATGTTTTGCCATCAGGGGGTTCTGCTAGTTTTTTGGGCTGCATAGAAAATCCAGTTGTAAACATCTCTGGTAAAACAATCAGGTTTGCATCTTCTATAGTTTTTATTTTTTCAGAGAAACGCCTAAGGTTCTCTTCGCAATTCTCCCAAACAAGGTCGGCTTGTATTAGTGCTATTTTTAGTGTGTTGCTCATGTTTATTTTATGTTTTTGATTTTCTAAAAAAAGCTCAAACTGTATTTAGTTTGAGCTCCTTTTTTTTAAGCAAATTGTTGAATAATATCAGTCATCTGTTTTACTTTTGCATCGAGCAAATCTTTGGATTTGGCTTCGGCAATAAGCCGAAGGTAAGGCTCGGTGTTCGATGGGCGAATGTTGAACCACCAATCGGGAAACTCAATTCTATAGCCATCAAAATCGAAAAATGCAGTAGGGGTTTCGTCTTTGGTGATGGCTTTTTTTACTGCTTCCATGGCCTCTTGTTTTTTGGCAATTTTAAAATTAATTTCGCCCGAATTTTGGTAGGCTTCAATTTTTGCCATCATTTGCGATACGGATATTCCTTTTTTCTTGTTTTCTGCAATTACCGATAGCAAAATGAGTGCTGCCATGAGTCCTGAGTCAGAGAAATAGAAATCTCGGAAGTAATAATGCCCTGCTAATTCGCCGCCAAAAACGCCGTTTATTTCTTTTAATTTTACGGCTGCAAAAGCCCGTCCTACACGCCACATATTTTTTTCAAATCGGTCGCCAATATATTCGCCTACGGCTTTTGAGGTGCGAATATCTTGTAAAAATCCGCCTTTTTCATCTTTATAATAGTCGGCTAATACGGCAATCATTAAATCAGGGGAAATGAATCTGGAGTTTTCGTCCACAAACATAACTCTATCGGCATCACCATCGAAAACAACGCCAATATCTGCTTTTCTGTCTTGTACTAATTTTTGTAAATCTACAATGTTTTCTGGCACAAGTGGGTTGGCTTCATGGTTGGGGAAAGTACCGTCCAATTCTTCATAAATGTAATTTGGGGCATCGCCTAGTAAGTCTTTAATAAGTAAGCCTGCCATGCCGTTGGAGCAGTCAATGGCCACATTTAAGCCTTCCATATTGGGTATGTATTTTTTTAGGAAAGTTAAATATTCTTCTTTTACTTCAAAAGGAATAATTTGCCCTTTTTTTTCTGCCTTTTCTGTGGGCAAAGTATTCATCATAGTTTCAAGCTCCTGCAAACCAGTGGAGTAGCCAACTGGCATTGCTCCTGAGCGGGAAATTTTCATGCCATTGTATTGCTTGGCATTGTGCGATGCGGTAATCATAACTGAGCCGTCAAACCTGTGTTTTGCTGTAGCAAAATAGACCATTGGCGTGGTGGATAAGCCAATATCATGTACATCTGCCCCAGCATCTGTGATGCCATTGCATAGGTATTCAAAAATTTCGGGCGAAGATACACGCACATCTCTCCCGACGAGGATTTTATTAGTTTTTAAAAGTTTTGGTAGAAAAAAACCCACTTTGTAAGCGTCATTTTTATCAAAATCTTGGTTGTAAACGCCTCGAATGTCATAGGCATGAAATGCTTTCATAATTTATATTTTTGTGTACAAAAAAGTACGGTTTTAGTATTTTTATTTAGTGTGAAAATATAAGAAAATTAGCTTAATTCAAAAAATTAGCTTCAAACTCTTGCTTAAAATTCATATCCATAAAGCAGGCACCGAAATTGAATTGGCGGTTATGGTTGTCCGAATTTGTAAATTTAAAAGTTAGTTTTTTAGGGTATTGTGGCAGTTTTGATGCCGCTTCTAAGAAAATATCATCGAGCGTTTGTAAGTTTTCTGAGCCAGAATTGGCTAAAAGTTTTAGCAACACTTCATGGGTTAAGAAATCAACCTCTGGCGTAAGCCCTGCCTGAAAGGTTTGTAGTACCCGCTGGGTGTTGGTAAAACTGCCTTCGGATTCTACCGAAAATGAAGCTGGTATTATAAGGTCTGCCATTTGGGCGGTCTTGCTAAGGAAAGTATCTAGCACCATTATAAAGTTGGCTGGCTTAATTTTTTCTGCGAAAGCAGAAGCGGCGATAGCCGTGCCTACTGGGTCTTCGCCAAATATGAAGAGGTTTTTGAATGTTCCTGTATCAAAATCTTGGGCAAATTGTTGGCTAGGTACTAAATTATTATCGAATAGCCCGTGTGAGTTGTTTTTCTCTTTTAGCGAGATTAAACCCGATGCTGTTTTTCCTAATTTTCCTGTAATTGCTGCTAAGTTGAAGAGTTCTTTACTGGTGTTCCCTGAAATTTCTTTTTCGGAAAAAATAAGGATTGCATTATTTTCGGTGTTGAACTGTTCTACAAAATTGGCAATTTGCTCCGTGCTTGCCCCTGCTTTTTTTGCCATTTGGCTAAGGCTTTCGCCTGATATTTCCTCTGCATAAGAGGCAAAATTTTCAGTATTTGAGTGGATAAACGGTTGATTTTGCAAGTCTTTTTCTAAAATGTATTTGTTGGCTGCTTTGCTAAACCAGTAGTAGGATTTTATTTTTAAATTAGTATCGGCTTTTCGTGCCGATTTATTTTCGCTTGTTGTAATGGTATGGATTTGAGTCCCATTGATTGCTTTTGCATTATTTACCAAGTAGCTTACAAAACCATCGGTTTGGGAAATATCTGCACCAAAAAGCCACACTTTTTTGGCTTGTTTTATTTCATCGAAAGGCGTATTTTTAAATGAGTTAAAGGCATAGCCCTCCCTGCCTAAGTAATGGAAACTTCCAGCGGAAGCAGAATTAATGGTCGCCAGTTTTTTTACTAAGTACTGCTCTTGGTTGGACAGTACTGCCCCTGCAAAAAACGCATTGGCGTTCGGCTTTGCCGATTTTATTTTTTCTGTAATAATTTCAAACGCTTTTTCGTAGCTAATTTCCTCGAAACCTCCATCGGCAGATTTTAAAAGCGGAGTAGTAATTCGTGAGGCTAAATTCAAATAGCGGTAGCCAAATTTTGCCTCACGGCTTATGCTGCCTAGTGGGTTTATAATCCCACTAGCACCAGTCATTTTCATCACAAAATTGGCACGGTGATTTACTGTAATTCGCTCACCCGATGAGCCATAATTATTTATGGTTTCAAATTGTGCTAGTTCTACAGGCCCGGGTTTGAAGCTAAGGTTTTCGGTAATTGCCCCTGTGGGGCAAGTGGAAATACACATTCCGCAGCTTTCGCAAGGCGTTTCTGTGAGCGATTTTCCCATGCTTGGCACCACGTAAGTATCAAAGCCTCGCTCTGCAAGCCCTAGTGCATTTGCCCCTACCACTTCGTCGCAAATCCTGATGCAACGGGAGCAGAGGATACATTTATTATTGTCAATTTCGATGTATGGGTGCGAAAAATCGACTTTAAATTCCTGAAAACCGCCACTAAATTTGGCTTGTTCTACGCCATACTCTGTGGAGTAATCTTTTAAATCGCAGCGGAATACTTCGGTGCAGCCACACTCGAAACAGCGGGCGGTTTCTTCTAAGGTTTCTTCTTCGGTGTAGCCGAGTTCAACTTCGTTGAAATTCATGCGTTTTGCGGTGGCTAAAACGGGCATTTCTTTTCGCATTTGCTTGGCAAAATTGTGCTGAAAATCGTTGGTTGTAAAGGTTTTGAAGTTCCCTTTTTTGCTTAAAAATTCGGTTGGTTTTGGTTCAATTTTTTTGCCTGTAAGAAATTGGTGGCAACTTCTGGCGGCAGTTCCTGCTTGGGCAATGGCTTCTATAATTGTGGCTGGTCCTGATACGCCATCGCCTGCTGCAAATACTGAAGGAATGCCTGTTTGCAGGGTGGTTGCATCGGCATCAATATCGCCCCAGCGGTTAATTTTGAGTTCGCCTTTGGGCGAAAATTGGTTTATATCGTTGATGAAATTGACATCGGTTTTTTGCCCAATGGCGGCGAGTATGTAATCTACTTTTAGGTCGTATTCTGAGCCTTCTATTGGCATTGGTCTTCGCCGTCCGGAGGCATCGGGTTGCCCGAGTTCCATTTTTATGCAGGTCATGGATTCTACTTTGCCTTGGGCATTGGCATTTACTTTTGTTGGGTTGGTAAGAAATAGGTACTCTACGTTTTCGAGTTTGCTTTCATGTATTTCTATGGGGTTGGCTGGCATTTCTTTTTCGGTACGCCGATAGACTACATATACTTTGTCGGCATTGCAACGGATAGAGGTTCTGCAGCAGTCCATGGCGGTATTTCCGCCACCAACTACGACTATGGTTTTGCCTTTGAAATTGTATTTTTGCCCGGTTTGTTCCATGTTTCTAAGGAAATCAATTCCAGAGAAAACGCCGTCGGCTTCTTCGCCTTCTGCACGTAGGAGTGTTCCTTTTTGCGAGCCTATTGTTAGTATTGTAGAGTTGTATTCTTTGGCTATTTTTTCGTAGCTTAAATTTTTGCCTAAGTTTTTGTTCAGAAATATATTTGTGCCCAGTTCTGTAATTGTTGCAATTTCTTGGTCGAGTAGGTCGTTGGGTAATCGGTATTCGGGGATACCGTAGCGTAGCCAGCCTCCGGCGTGGTTGTTGGCTTCAAAAATATCGCATTGGTGCCCTTTTTGTTGCAAAAAGTAGGCGGCAGAGAGTCCTCCGGGGCCGGCGCCTATAATGGCTACTTTTTTGCCCGTTGGGGGCAAAACTTCTGGTTTGTAGTGGTTGTCGGAATTTAGGTCATAGTCTGATGCAAATCGTTTCATGTAGTCGATGCCTACTGCTGTGCCTTCGTCCATGTAGTTGCGGTTGCAGGCGGCTTCGCAGGGGCGTACGCATACTCGCCCGCAAATGGCGGGGAGTGGGTTTACTTCTTTTATAAGTGCCACGGCTTCGGAGTACATCTGTTTTTCGATTAGTGAGATATATCCTTGTACGTCCACGCCGGCTGGGCAGGCCTCTTTGCATGGGGCTACACAGTCGGCATAGTGGTTGCTAAGTAGTAGGTCGAGCGCTGTTTTTCTGGATTTTCTTACTCGGGTGTTGTTGGTTTGTACGACCATGCCTTCGGCAGATTTTGTGGAGCAGGCGGTTTGTAACCCTCTTGCCCCTTCTATTTCTACTACGCAAACGAAGCATGAGGAGTAGGGCATTAGCCTTGGGTCATGGCAAAGGGTAGGTATTTCAATGCCGTTTCGTTCTGCGGTTTCTAGGAGTGTTTCGCCTTGTTTTGCCGAGTAGGGTGTACCGTTTATGGTTACTAATATTTCTGACATTTTCTTTATGTAGTGTAAGTGCTATTTAACCTACTTGTGAAACTGTTTTATAAGTCTTTATGCGAGCCATCGCATTTTGCTCCTTTTTCGGAGTCTTTGCAGCCGCACCAAGCAATTTTTTTGGCTTTGGAAATTTTTATAATTTCGGGTTTAAAGTAGGTGTTGGCATGTTTTCCATCGCAAAAAGGGTCTTTCTCGCTTCTTCCGCAAGTACAGAAGGCATAAGTTCCTGGTTCCATGTCTAGTACATAAGGTTTTTTTTGTACGCAAATGGGTTTATCTTTCATTGTTTAATTTGTTTTGGAGTATTTACAGTACCTGTATTTTTCAGGTTAAATTTTAGGTGTAAATTGCTCAAATGAGTATAGGAGCAAAGGTACAAAATATCTTGCCTGTTGGCAAAAAAAAGATAAATTAAATGCCTTGGTAGTTTCAAGTGATTAAAATTAATTAAAGTTTAAATTTGGGTAGGGTTTTGTGCTTTTTGCTAAAATAGGATTTTTTTTTAAGTTTGTGATGATTTTTTGTTGTTGTAAAACAAATATAGGGGTTTGTTCGTTAATTATACTAGGATACAATTTTGCCTAGCGATTGAGGCGTTTCGTAGAAGAAAAGTAGTGATTGGCCAAAAATGCTTTTTTTAATGTTTAGCTTTTTTTAGTTCGGTGCGATATTTGTGTTTTGATTTGCAACACGATACTACTTAACTGCCTATATTCGGGGCTGTGCATAGGGTCTTGAATAGAAAAATACAGATTGAATTTATGAAAATTAAAATGATTTTAGCACTCTTTTTTTGCTTTATACTCTCGGCGCCGCAAGTAAAAGCACAATGTGATGAGGAGATGGGGGTTTTTGCTTGTGCAGATATGTTTGCCAAGGATAATATTATTTTTTTAAGTGATTTTTAGTGAGTAAGAAAATCAAGAAAAAAGCAAGGGTAGATGGTAGTATTAATAAATGGGATGTTTATCTTAATGCCAATACACGCTACCGCTTTGCGATATGTTGCGATGCTGGTTCGGAAGGGATAATTATGGAACTAAAAGAGGGGGAATCGGTAGAAATAACAGGCACTACTTTTATAGGCAATAAATATGAGCAGTTTTTTGATTTTACCTGTAAAAAATCGGGTAATTATAAGGTGTATATGAGTTTTAAAGAGGAGTATAAAAACAAGAAAAAATATTGTGCCATTGGGCTTATGGGCTATATTGGCAAGGCTAATTAAAGGGTTAATACTTCTTACTCATTGAGCAAGTTTCTTACCTTCTTAAAGTCTGGGTGCTTGATATTCATTTTTTCGAGTTGCCTAATATCCCCTAAAAAAGCCTCTTTTCCAATAGCATCAATTTCAAAAAAGTACTTATCTTTCCAGTACTTATAAATTGGTTCTGCCTCATCGAATTGATTGTTTAAAACGTAGCCCAAAACAAGGTTGGTGTATGCCCCTGTTTCTTTTGGGGCAAGTGCTAGCGATTGCTTGGCTGCTTTTATCGCCATTTTTGGGCGATTGGTAAATAGGGAGTAGTAGCTAAGGTTAAAAAAGTGAGCAAAATTTTCAGGGTCAATTTGGGAGGCTTTTAAAGTGAGTGCATAGGAGCGTTCGTAATAGCCTAATTTGCTGCATGTTTTTGCCATAGAGTAGAGCATTCCTGCATTATTGGGGTGTATTTTTAAAGCCCTTTCATATACTGCTAAGGATTTTTGATATTTTTGGTGCATATAGTAAAAGCCTGCCAATTTGTATAACACTATAGGGTCTTCTTTATACTCCAAGGCTTTTAGATAATAAAATGCCCCTTTTTCCTCCTGCCCAAGCATTGTATTGGCAAAAGCCATATTGTTATAAATCTTGAAACTGGCTTTAGGCACAGCAAGGTATTTTTTATATAGCTCAATAGATTTTGCGTATTGGCCTTTACTGAAAAGGCTATCTGCTAAGGCGGTTGTTTTTTCTTTGGGCTTTACATTAAGTACGCCACAAAGTTTGCGTTGCTTATTTTTTGTATATTGAATTATTTTTTTTTGCAAGTCTGCCTGCTCAAATTTGGGCGGGTAAATTAAGCGTCCTGAAACATCAATAAGCCCATATTTCCCAGATTTGGATACAATGGCCAAGCCGAGTTCAAAATCACCAATAAAATCAAACTTTGAAGAAATTTGTTCGCCCGCTAGATTTATTAAAAATATTTTACTATTTTGCTTTACTAAGGATTTGCCATGCACAAAATGTTCTGCACTATCCCAAATTGGAGTAAGTATAACTTTCCCACTTTGGTTTTTAAAACCAAATTTTCCGGTATTGGATTTAAAAGGGTAGAGCTGTTGGGCATTGGCTGAAACACAAAAGGCTAAAAATAGAATAAAAGATAAGTTTTTCATTGTTCCTAAATTGGTAGTGAGCAAATATATTAAGTTTATTTAAACTATTAAAAGGTCAGGATTAAAATTTGTTTAAAATAGAACTAAGATTAAAAATTTTGCATAAAACCTTTCGCTTCAATATTATTACTCGGGTGGTATTAATTGTGGTTTCAATTTTTGCTTGCTTTTTCATATTTCATGAAAGTGATTTTTTACTTCTGCCCTTACTTTTTTTGATATTTACTGTGATACAGACCGTTGCACTAATAAGGTATGCCGAAAGAACGAACCGTAATTTGGTCGATTTTTTAGATTCTATTCGCTTTTCTGATTTCTCCAGAAGTTTCACTTCCGAAGGGCTAGGCTCGTCTTTCGATGAGTTAAAGGAAGCATTTAACCGGGTGATAAAAGATTTCCAGACCATACGTTCGGAAAAAGAGCAGCACCATTTTTACCTTCAAAAAATAATAGAACATGTAGATATTGCCCTTATTGCCTATAAGGCCAATGGCGATATTGTTATTTTTAATGGTGCTGCAAAGGCACTTTTTAAACTTAGGCAAGCCACTTCGATTTCTAAAATTTCAGATTTACCTCCCGAATTTATTACACTAAGTACACAAATTACTGCCGGTAAAAGCCAAATGTTTAAACTGCGAAATGGCGAAAATTTGCTGCACCTTCTTGTTTTTGCATCAGAATTTTCGCTCAACGAAAATAAAATAAAACTAATATCATTAAAAAACATAAGTGGCGAACTCGAAGAGCAAGAGCTAGCCTCGTGGCAAAAACTGATTCGGGTTTTAACCCATGAAATTATGAACTCAATTGCACCAATAGTTTCGCTTACTTCCACAGTAAGTACAATGACAGGCGAGCTTGCCGAAGAGCTTCATGAAATTTTGCCTAAGAAGTATGATACAGAGCCAATTGAAGATATTCAGCAGGCAGTGCAAACCATACACAGGCGGAGCGAAGGTCTGCTTCATTTTGTCGAAACCTATCAAAATTTAACCAAAATACCACAGCCTCAGGTTGAGTATTATTCTGTAAAAAAACAGTTTTTAAATATTGCTAAATTTATGGAGAAGGATTTAAAAAAAGCAGGGGCAAGTATCGAAATCTCTGTAATTCCTGAAAAATTAAAGTTGAATGCCGATGAGCAATTGGTTGAACAAATTTTAATAAACTTAATAAAAAACTCGATACAAGCATTTGAAAACCAGTATGGTAATAAAATAAGATTAATTGCTTTTGTTGATAATTATGGCCGAGAAAGTGTTACAGTTCAGGACAATGGGCCTGGTATATTGCCCGAAGTTATGGAGAAAATTTTTATCCCTTTTTATACCACAAAAAATGAAGGCTCGGGCATTGGGCTTAGCTTGTCTAGGCAAATAATGCGGCAACACGGTGGCACAATTAAATTAAAATCTGTGCCAAACGAGAAAACCTCTTTTACACTGGTATTTTAAATAGGCTATTGAGCCGAAATATAAAGGGTTAAAATTTCCTGAAAAAAATCTTTTTTTTATTTGCACATTAATAAAAGTTCTTTAATTTTGCATCGCAATTGACCCATGGTGTAATGGTAACACTCTTGTTTTTGGTACAAGCATTCAAGGTTCGAGTCCTTGTGGGTCAGCAAGCATATTTATAAAAGCCTTTAACTTATTGAGTTAAAGGCTTTTTTTTAGTCATCTAAACTTGGTTTTAAAATAATACCTTTATTTTTTCGGCCATCAATTTTAATTAAAATTTCGCTATCAAAACGTATGTGGCGGACAAATTCATCTTCGTAAACGGCTTCTTGTTGGTTCAAAAAATCAATATCAAACGTACCTTCGTTCCGAAAGGGGGTGATTGTGAAGTAGCCCACACGAAATGAAGTTAAGTTTTGAAAAAAATGCGTACCTTGGCTAGGATCAACAGTATAATCCTTTAAACCAGACTCTACAATTAGTCTTGCATTTGAAATTTGGGACCATTTTACAGGGATACCCAGCCAATGGTCGCTAGACCCCCATCGCCCAGGACCTACTAAAATATAGTTTTCGTCTCGGCTATTAAACCCCTGATTAAGTTGCTCAATTATAGGTACTATTTTAGGGTTATTTACCGAATTAAAGTTTTCAAGCTTTACATAAATAATATCTTTTACTCCTTTTATTACACCATTGCCTAAGGCGGAATCCGAGGAGAGTAAAATTTTATCCAGTTGGGTTTCACTTGCATCAACATCATAATCATTGCTCTCGGCAACAATAGGGCGAATTTGCAGGAGGTTAAAAATGCCTACTTTACTTGCCTTCTTGCTCAAATCTACGGCAAACTCTATTTCTACAGGATTATTCATTGCCTCTTGACAAATAACAAGGACCTCTTGCAGGATTTTGGCTAGTGGGAAAGAGTTGTATTTCAGTACATTAGAAAATGTTATGATGCGTTTACCTTTATACATTCTTCCATCTCTAAGGATATTATCGGTATAGTCGTAAACCGAAGAAATATCGTAGATAGACTCGTCTTTTTCGGCAGTTCTAATACGGTATGTTTTTACATTTGCCCCATCATCGGTAGAAGGCAGGAAATCGGAGTTAGATAAATCTAATGCCGAAAATTGTTTTTGTGTGTCCCGCAAAGCTATTGCAGGGCTTGATAGCTGAAGTATTTTTGTAGGATATTTAGGCGAAAAGCGTAATGTTTTTTTCCCTTCAACAATATGTTTGCCCAAGCCTAATGCAATTTGTGCAATACCATCTTCGGTGGTTTCTAGCTCTATGGGGTAAAAATTAATCGAGCGGGCAACGCCCGAAAAGGTGGGATAAAAGCGTTCCTCGTAGCGTGTCCCGCAGACTTCCTGCAATACCACCCCATTTTTTCCTCATCAATTAGGTTGGAGGTGGCCTCCATGTAGGCTTTTGTTTGCTTAAAATACACCGATGCGTAAACGCTTTTAATGGCCTGGCAAAGATGCGTTAAACGTGTTTCGATAGAACTGTCGTAATTAGGCAACATGTAAGTAGAGTAAACTCCTGCAACTGGTTGGTAGTGAGAGTCTTCCAATATACTTGATGAACGTACTGCAAGCGGTCGGTCTGATATTTCTAAAAAGACGAGTAAATCGTCTTTGCAATGCTGAGGCAATTTAGCGTCGATAAAAGCAGAAAGCACATCTTTATCGCTGGCCTCTGAAAAGGCAATTTCATCTAACTCGTTAATCTCCATAAACTCATCGAAAATATCGGTGCAGATGACTACACTTCGTGGGATACATACAATAGCATTACTAAGCATATCTAACTCTGGGTTTTTCTTAACCAGTAAGTCTAAGAATGCCAGCCCCCTAGCCTTTCCACCTAGCGAGCCTTCTCCAATTCTTGAAAAGATTACTGTTTCGTCGAATTGCTCCTTATCAAACTCTGCCACAAGCCCACGAGAACTACTTTTTCTAAACCCAGAAATTGCATTTAGTATGAAAGAGCGCATCACTTCTGGTGTAGAAAATTCGTCGATATATACTTGTTTTATTAATTCTGCAATAGGGAACAATGCTCTGGCATTCAGCCATTTAGAGATATGGTTGCGAGAACTGTGGTAGATTAAAGAGTCTGTATCTAGCGTCTTAATTACTTTGTACATTTCTTTTAAACCTGAGGCTTTACCAACAACCTCCCACGTCTTGGGGTCTCTAAATAAAAATGCACCAAAAGCAAAATATTCATTCATAAAGTTTTTCAAATCTTTTGAAA
>CAMZKQ010000186.1 GCA_947311265.1 uncultured Chlorobiota bacterium
ATAAAGTAAAGTTGCACAAAACAGGCAAAGTTGTAGAAATTTGGCTTAGCCAAAAAAATATAATGACCGTAAAGGAACTCGCCCCTAACGGTAAAAAATACAACAAAACATATTATCCCTATTAACACAACTTCATTAAAGTTCTAAATAGCAATTTAAAGCTAAAACACTATATACCAACAATTTACAACCTTCACTTCTTGTATTACATTATACGATTATACAACTAGCGAAGTATTGTTAAAACATGCTGTATAATATATTATAATTAAACTGTATTTATTCTTTCCTTATTAAAAAAAAAACTACCTTTGGGGCACATTGTTGAAACGAACCCATAAACATTTTTTATGAATAAAAGCATACAAAAGGTACTATCAAAATACAATTCAGACAGAACCCGCCTGATGGATATTTTGTGGAACATTCATGATAAGTACGGCTGTATTTCTGATGAAGCAGTTACCCTATTGGCAGAGGCACTAAATATGTCCGAAATAGATGTGCGAGAGACCACCTCTTTCTACCACTTTTTCCATGATAAACCAGCAGGCAAGCACCGCATTTATCTTGCAGAAACTGTTATTGCAAAAATGAACGGCTACCAAGAAGTGTATGATAAACTGGAAGCCGAAACAGGTTGTGCCTTTGGCACAATGGATAAAACCGAAACTTTTGGGCTATACGAAACAAGCTGTATAGGGCTTAGCGACCAAGAACCAGCAATGCTTATTGATAAGGTGGTTTTTAATAAGCTCACCCCAACCAAGGTGGAACAAATCATAGCACAACTAAAAGCCGGAAAATCTGCCCTTGAAATTGCAAACCCCAACAATATAAGCAGTAAAAAAGTAGAATATATCGAAAATTTGGTGCAAACCAAGATACACAAAACAGGCACTATTTTTTTTAAAAAAGATAGAAACTACACCCAGTTAATTGAAGGTTGGCTAAAACTACACCCTATTGAAATTATAGCCTCCGTATCCGACTCTAATATAAGAGGGCGTGGCGGAGCAGGTTTTCCAACAGGGCTAAAATGGCAACTTTGCCGAGAAGCAGACGGCGACGAAAAATATGTTATCTGCAATGCCGACGAAGGCGAACCCGGTACTTTCAAAGACCGTGTACTCCTCACCCAATCCCCAAAAGATGTCTTTGCAGGAATGATTGCAGGCGGCTATGCAATAAGTGCAAAAAAAGGAATTATCTACCTCCGCTCCGAATATTGGTACTTAAAAGACTACCTCGAAGCACAAATGCAAGAAATGAGAGAGGATAATTTACTTGGAAAAAACATCAAAGGCACATCATTTAGTTTTGATATAAGAATACAAATGGGAGCTGGTGCTTATGTATGCGGCGATGAAACTGCATTATTAGAATCCTGCGAAGGAAAACGAGGCACACCTCGTATAAAACCCCCTTACCCAATCCAAGAAGGCTATTTAGGGCAACCAACTGTAATTAACAATGTAGAAACATTTGCAGCAGTATCCCGCATTCTGGAAGAAGGCGGTGAGTGGTACGCCAACTTAGGCATTGACGGTTCTACAGGGACACGCCTACTTAGTGCTTCTGGCGACTGCGAAAAACCAGGAATTTACGAAATAGAATGGGGCATCACACTTGCCCAAGTTTTAGAAATGGTAGGTGCAAAAGACACCAAATCGGTACAAATAAGTGGCCCTTCTGGCGAATTTGTTTCTGCAAAATTAGCCGCCCAAAGAGTAATGTCTTACAACGACCTATCTTGCAACGGCTCTTTTATGGTATTTAACAGCAGCAGAGATATTTTGGATATTGTAAAAGATTTTATGCACTTCTTTACAGAAGAATCTTGTGGAATTTGTATTCCCTGCAGGGTAGGAAATATTGACCTACACAATATGATGAAACAAATTATTGCAGGAAATGCAGTAAAAGAAGATTTAGAAAAAGTTACCAGCTGGTCAAAAATTATAAAAAGCACAAGCCGATGCGGGTTAGGCACAACTTCGCCCAACCCAATATTAAATTCATTAGACCAATTTCCTGAAATATACAACACTAAACTTGTAACACAAGAAGGTGCATTATTGCCCTCGTTTAATCATCATACTGTGCTTTCCAACCACGAAGAAGCCCATAAAAACCTCACCCGTAAACCTAAAAACTAATGAGCAGCATTTTAATAAAAATAGACGGCAAAAGAATAGAAGCCAACAAAGGCGAAACCCTTGTTGATGTAGCTGCAAAAAATGGTATCTATATCCCCACCCTATGCCACATGAGGGACAAGCCCTGCCTTGGTACTTGCCGAGTATGCTCGGTAAAAGTAAACGGAAAAATCGTAACCTCTTGCACCTTACCTGTATATGACAATATGGACGTACAAGTAAACGAGCCAGAAGTGGCAGATATGCGAAAAGCACTAGTAGAATTTTTATTTGTAGAAGGCAACCACAACTGCCCAAGCTGCGAAAAAAGTGGACGGTGCGAACTACAATCTATTGGATATGAGCTAAATATGACAGTATCCCGCTTCCCATATCGCTTCCCGAAAAGGAAAAGAGATTATGCTTCTGATGCAATTCTATTGGAAAGGGACCGTTGCATATTTTGCCAACGTTGCGTTAAATTTATACGAGATAAAGCAACAAATAAAAAGATTTTTAGCATCTCTGGGCGAGGCAGCAAAGCAAGAATTGAAATTGACAAAGCATTGGCAAACAAAATGCCCGAGGAACAAGTAGAATATGCCGCAGATATATGCCCAGTAGGGTGCATTATCGACAAAAAAAGAGGGTACGACAAGCCCATAGGCCAACGAAGGTTTGAAATAGAAACCCTCAAAGAACAGATTTTAGGAACAAAGGAGGACTAAGCTAAATTAAAAAAACATGGAAAAAGGAGATAACATATTATATTCCCACAAGCTACCCAGAACAAAAATGGACGCTGAAACCCAAGCAATACGGGACGAAAAAATACAAGTGGCAATGATTGGTTTATGTGGTTGCTGGGGCTGTACACTTTCATTTTTAGATATGGACGAAAGAATTATCGGACTATTAGATAAAGTAACAATAACAAGGTCTTCATTTACAGACGTAAAACGTATCCCAAAACGCTGCACAATAGGCTTTGTAGAAGGCGGTATTGCCAACGAAGAAAATATAGAAACACTTATTCACTTTCGTGAAAATTGTGATATATTAATCTCCGTAGGGGCTTGTGCAGTATGGGGCGGAGTACCTGCCATGCGTAACAAAGAAGAACTCCAAGCCTGCTTTAAAGAAGCCTATATAGACTCTGCAACAGTAGTGCCGGGCAACAAAGTTATCCCCTATCATAAAGACATTCCTAAAATCACCAATAAAGTATACCCTTGCCACGAAGTGGTAAAAATGGACTACTTTATACCGGGTTGCCCACCAGATGGCGATGCCATTTTTAAAGTTTTAGACGATTTAGCAAACGGAAGAGAAGTCGATTTACCTTCAACATTAACACGATACGATTAAAAATAAAAAAATGGCAAAA
>CAMZKQ010000187.1 GCA_947311265.1 uncultured Chlorobiota bacterium
ACGCCTATCATGATAGAGGCACAGTAAAAATAGGAACTGGCGACCTTGCTGGTGCAGAATCGGACTTCCAAAAAGCAACAGAATTAAACACAAAATTAGATTTTGCCTATAATAATCTAGGCTCAGCACGCCGAAAACTAAAGAAATATAAAACCGCAATAGAAGCCTACAATATGGCTCTAAAAATCAATCCAGAATATTATAAAGCCTACAATAACAGAGGATTAGCAAAACACCAATCCAAAGATTACAAAGGGGCCATTAAGGATTTTGAAAAAGCAGTAAACTTTAAAAATACTTATGCCCAAGCCTATAATAATATGGGCGTTTCATATTTCCAACTTAAAAACTATAAAAAAGCCGCTGAGTCTTACACCGCTGCAATAAAAATTAATAAAGAGTATGCCGCCGCTTATGCCAACCGAGGCAGTGCCAGAGAAATGCGTAGAGATTTTTCAGGTTCAAAAAAAGATTGGGAAAAAGCGATACAATTAGGCATTAAAAATCCCGAACTATATAAATAGAGTTAAACAATTAATTCTACTGACTAAAAAAAACTTAGCTTAAAGAAAAATAAATCAAAAACATATGAAAAATTTACTACTACTTTTTCTTCTTTTAACTTTTACAATTCCTGCACTATCACAAAAATTTGTCCGTGTAAAAAGAGGTAATTTTAAAGTTGCCGATGAAGGCTTTAGAGAGGCAAAAAAAAACCTTAGAAAAGGAGATGCACAATTCCACCGAAATAAACGAGGGGCTTACACAAAAGCACTTAGCTATTACCTAGAAGCTTTTGCCTATAACGAAGACAATGCCAGATTAAACTACCTAATAGGAGTATCATACTTACGATCGGCAGAAAAGAAAAAAGCACTCACTTACCTAGAGAATGCAGAATTACTTAGCGACGACAACTTGCCTGATGACCTGAAATTTTGGATAGGACGAGCAAAACAGTATAATTACAAATTCTCAGATGCTATAGCCGACTACGAAGAATACTTCGAATCACTTTCGCCAAGAAAGCAAGAAAAGCAACAAAGCAAAATTGACAAATTAATTGCGGAGTGTACAAGCGGTATCGAACTCAAAAAAAAACCAGTCCGCTGCTTTATTGATAACCTTGGGGAAGGCGTAAACACAGAAGCACCAGAATATAGCCCCATTTTTAATATGAACGATTCGGTACTTTACTTTACCGCAAGACGCTCCACAACGACTGGCGGAAAAAGAAACCCACTTACCGATGAGTATTTTGAAGATGTTTACGTGTCCACCAAAAGAGGTGGAAAATGGAGAGCTGCAGAACAAATGGCAAAAAAAGTAATTAACACAAAACGTAACGATGCCGTTGTAGATGTTTCTGGCGATGGCGATGAATTATGTATATACCGTGGCTACAAAGGACAAGGCGAGCTTTACAACTCCCCCCGAAGAAATGGCAAGTGGCA
The DNA here is from genome assembly GCA_947311265.1 of uncultured Chlorobiota bacterium. GTDB lineage: Bacteria > Bacteroidota > Bacteroidia > Bacteroidales > JAADGE01 > CAMZKQ01. The sequence goes on from CAMZKQ010000187.1 coordinate 1,455, forward strand.
AAAAAATCATAAATTAAGAAAAATCAACACCCGAAAAGGGCGAGAAAGTTCAGTATCAATAACTCCCGATTCTCTATTTCTCTTTTTTATTTCAGACAGAAAAGGCTCTATCGGCGGTAAAGATATTTGGATGAGTATCAGAACCCAAGACGGAAGCAAATGGCAAAAACCCGAAAACCTAGGTCCCAATATAAACACACCTTACAACGAAGAAACAATAAAAGTTTCTGCCGATGGCAAATTTTTATACTTTAGCTCTCGAGGGCACAACTCCATGGGCGGATATGATATTTTCACTTCCAAAAGAAATAACGATGGGACTTGGTCCGACCCAAAAAATGTAGGCTACCCAATAAACACCCCCGACGACGACATCAATTTCATGATGACCGAAGATTTAAAAACAGGCTACTTTTCGGCCATGCGAGATAGCGGATATGGCGATAAAGACATTTACCAAGTCATATTCTTGGGACCTGAAAAACCCGTAAATCTGGCCGATGGCGAAGACGACTTAATCGCCTGTATCCAACTACCAGTAAGCGAATCCGAAATTGAAAAACCAGTAAACATCAAAATCATTCAACTCTCGATGTTTAAAGGAACAATTACCGATGCCTATAACGGAAAACCACTAGAAGGCACTATTGAATTAGTAGATAATGCCACCGGAAAAGTAGTAAAAATTGTAACCTCATACGCAGCAACTGGTGCATTTTCTGTTCCACTCCCTCCGGGAAAAGACTACGCACTTACCGCAGGAGCACCCGACTATTTCTTCCACTCCGAAAGTTTTACAATAGCCGACACCTCGTTTCACGAAGTAATTCGTAAAGACATCCAACTACAACCAATGGGAATTGGAGCAAAAATTGTACTCAACAACGTATTCTTCGACTCGGGAAAAGCCATCCTAAGAACAGAGTCATTTACCGAGCTAAACCGCTTGGTGAAAATACTAAAACAATACCCCAACCTAGTTGTCGAAATTTCAGGACATACCGATAGCCAAGGTGCAGCATCGTACAATCAAAGTTTATCGCAAAAAAGAGCACAATCCTGTGTGGACTATATTACAGCACAAGGCGTTCCCGCTAAAAGTATAGTCGCTCACGGTTATGGCGAAGAGCTGCCTAGAGCAGACAATACCACCGCAGAAGGGCGACAACTTAACAGGCGAGTGGAAGCTAAAATTTTAGCAAAATAAATACCTCAAATTTATAAACTAACGAAAGAGCTGGTTAATTTTCTGGCTCTTTTTTTATTATCATGATTTCTTGGTATATTTGCATAAAATAAAACTATGAAAAAAATAATTTATACCGTAGTGCTGTTGCTTTTTAGCTCCACTATTTTTGCATCTCACATACTTATCCCCATGGATAAGAGCCAAAAAAACCACCTGAAAGCCTACGGTATTGCCTACTGGATTCTACAAAACAATATCGAAGTAAACTGGTTGCTCAATTACCGTGGAGGAAGTTTTAGCCTTTCCTATTACAAAGATATTAAAGACGAATGCACAATAAGAGGGGTTAGTTTTGAAGTGATTTCTGATGCAGAAGCCAATATAATTTTTGCTAAAATTGCCTCCCCAGAAGTAAACATGGATAAGGTGAAGTTAGAAAAAGTCCCCCGAATTGCCGTTTATGCACCAAAATCCCACCAGCAATGGGACGATGCCGTTACCATGGTTTTAAACTACGCAGAAATCCCTTACGACCAAATTTACGATGAAGAAATTATCAATGGCGATTTGGCAAAATACGATTGGCTACACTTACACCACGAAGATTTTACTGGGCAATATGGTAAATTTTACGGTTCGTATCGCCATGCTGGCTGGTATATTAACGATAAAAGAGAAGCCGAATCAGAAGCCGCACGCCTTGGCTTTAATAAAGTATCAGAACTCAAACTATTTGTAAGCAAACCATCAAAAATTTCATTTTTAATGGCGGGTATCTTTTTGCAATGTGCTCTGCAACAGACTCATACGACATAGCCCTAGCCGCTTCTGAAACCGACATCTGCGAAAGCATGTTTGATGGCGACCCTGCCGACTCCAACTGCCAAAGCAAGCTAGACTTTACATTAGGGCTAGCCTTTAAAGATTACACCATCAGCCGCAACCCCTTTGAATACGAATTTTCTAATATCGACATGACAATGAAACGGCGAGTACCAAAAAATGAAGACTATTTTACACTTTTCGATTTTTCGGCAAAATGGGACCCCGTGCCAACCATGCTTTGCCAAAATCATACAAGTATTGTAAACGGGTTTATGGGGCAAACTACCTCGTTTGACAAAAATTTAATAAAAGCAAACGTATTAATTATGGGCGAATTTAAAGCCAAAAATGAAGCCCGATACATACACGGCGAACTAGGCAAAGGCACTTGGACATACTACGGAGGGCACGACCCAGAAGATTACCGGCACTTAGTTGGCGACCCAAAAACCGAACTCAAACTCTACCCAAATTCCCCAGGCTACCGCCTAATTTTAAACAACATACTTTTCCCAGCAGCCAAGAAAAAGAAAATGAAAACCTAAAATAAACAATGATAAATACTATCCCCAATATAAAGAACACCAAAAGCAATAACTTTTTTCTTCTTGCTGGTCCTTGCGTTGTAGAGGGCGAAGCGGTCGTTTTTGAAATTGCAGAAAAAGTTGCAGAGATTGCAAACAAACTAAAAATCCCTTATATCTTTAAAGCATCGTACCGAAAAGCCAACCGCTCTCGCCTCGACTCCTTTACTGGCATCGGGGATATGAAGGCCTTAAAAATCCTTGAAAAAGTAAAAACGCAACTCAACTTACCCATCGTTACCGATATTCATACTGCACAAGAGGCAGAAATGGCGGCGGCTTACGCAGATATTTTACAAATACCAGCATTCCTTTGTCGGCAGACTGATTTACTCGTTGCAGCCGCCAAAACAGGCAAAATTATAAACATAAAAAAAGGACAATTTCTTGCCCCAGAGTCAATGCAATTTGCCGCCCAAAAAGTTGTAGAAAGTGGCAACCAAAAAGTAATGCTTACCGACCGAGGTACAATGTTTGGCTACGGCGATATTATTGTTGATTTTCGCTCTATACCCAAAATGAAAGCCACTGGATTTCCTGTAATTATGGATATTACACACTCCTTACAGCAGCCTAATACCGCCTCTGGCGTTACCGGTGGGCAACCCGAAATGATTGAAACCATAGGCAAAGCTGCAATAGCCACTGGTGCCGATGGTATTTTTATAGAAACCCACCCTCGCCCACAGGACGCAAAATCCGACGGTGCAAATATGCTACAACTCGACCTACTGGAAGCCCTACTTACAAAATTAGTAAAAATCCGCAAAGCGGTAATTTGATATTTTAAAATGAAAGGAAAAATTTATTTAATCCCTGTTACTTTAGGCGATAACCAGCCGCAGGAAGTACTGCCAGCTAGTGTATTTTCAATTATTGATACGGTAGATTTTTACATGGCAGAAAATATCCGTTCGGCAAGGCGTTTCCTTCGAAAAGCAGGTATAAAAAAAAGCATAAGCGAACTTACTTTTTTTGAGTTAAATAAACACACCAACCAGCAGGAGGCTGCAAGTTTCCTTGCCCCAGCCCTTGCAGGAAAAAATATGGGCATTATATCCGAAGCTGGTATGCCCGGTATTGCAGATCCTGGTAGCCATGCGGTAAAAGCAGCACATCAAAAAGGCTTAGAGGTAGTGCCTTTGGTGGGGCCTTCGTCTATATTCTTAGCTTTAACAGCAGCCGGTATGAATGGGCAAAATTTTGCTTTCTCGGGCTATTTGCCAATAAAACAGCCCGAGCGTATAAAGAAAATTCGCCAGCTAGAAATGCGTTCTAGAAATGAAAATCAGACCCAAATTTTCATGGAAACACCTTACCGAAACAACCCACTTTTTAAAGATATTCTACAAACTTGCGGGAAAAACACACGTATTTGCATAGCAACAGATATAACATTAGAAACCGAATTTATTAAAACAAAAACTGTTGCCCAATGGAAAAATAGCTTACCCGATTTGCATAAACGTCCTACCATTTTTATTTTAGATGCCTGCAATAAATGAAAATTAGAGAAACCCTAATTCACAATGGCGTATTTATTATTGCCGAAAAATTTATTTTAGGGCGAGAGAATCGAGCTTTCCGTTATGGGGATATGGTTTTTGAAACTATTTTTGCCTCAAAAGGGCAACTTCACTTTTTCCACCAGCATATAGCCCGCCTAGTGTTTGCAATGAAAACCTTGGAAATGGAGGTCCCCGGACAGTTTATCGCAGATATTTCTGGCTTAGTAACAAATATAAAAGCCTTACTTACTCGTAACCGTTTGTATATGGGGGCTCGAATAAGAATTACTGCTTACCGCTCCAGTGGTGGGTTCTATACGCCTTCGTCCTGTCTATCGGAATACCTTATTGAAGTTTTCCCTTTGGAGAACACAGGCTACCAACTCAATACTACCGGCTATTCTACCGGTATTTACAAATTGCACAATAAGCAAATTACTAATTTTTCTAGCTTTAAAAGTGGAAATTCTACAATTTTCACTTTAGCAGGTTTATATGCAAAAAAAAATAAACTTGATGATTGCATTATTTTAAATCAGGAAGGAAATATTGCTGAAACGGTAGCCTCGAATGTGTTTATTGTAAAAGAAAAGGTGGTTTACACCCCCCCTATTAGCGATGGTTGCGTGGCAGGGATTATGCGATTTCAGATAATTAGGCTAGCCAAAGAAAATAATATCCCTGTAAAAGAAAAAACTTTAAAAGTTGAGGATTTGCTTACTAGCCAAGAGCTTTTTTTTACAAATTCAATTACAGGAATACGATGGGTCGTTGCT
>CAMZKQ010000188.1 GCA_947311265.1 uncultured Chlorobiota bacterium
AGAGTTTCTAGCTGCCCATTGGTACGAGCCACTTAGTACGCCCCGTGTCCAGTTGCCAGTGAGTGGGTCGGTGGGGGGGAATGTGCCGCCCGAAAAATCTTCGTCTATAAGAAACTGAGCGTTGGCATTGGAAAAAGGCAACGCAAAAGCAAATAAAAATAAAATTAAGTAACGTTTTTTCATATCTAGGTAGGTTTTTCTTTATAGGACTTTAATTTATGTAATATTCCAAATCTATGTTATTTAGCATTAAAATACAAGTCTTCAATTTTAAAATTTACTAAATAATTCAAAAAAAATAGGCTTTAAGCCTTTATTATCATTGAAATAACTGTCTTACTTAAAAGGTGTATGGATTTAGCAAATTTCTAAATTCGGACAAATTGTTTTATAAAAAGGGTGTATTTAACTTAAACTTTTCAGGCAATACATTAAACCCAAGCCTGTAAAATAATTTAGCAAGACTGCCTATTAGGCTTTATTTTTTTGATTTTTCACAAAACCAATATTGGTTTTAGCCCTTCGTAAATTTTGCTTATTTTTATTTTTGTATCTTCCAGAAATAAAATATATTTTTACAACCCAAATATAAAAATAATACAATGGAAAAACTACGTTTTGGAGCTATTGATATTGGCTCAAATGCCGTTCGATTAATAATTAAAGATATTATACCCGGCGATAATTACAAAAAAGCAAAGCTAAAAATTACCGCCTATATCCGCTTGCCCCTTCGCCTAGGTGGCGATGTTTTTAAGTACGGCGAAATCCGCCCCGATAAAGCCAACGAATTTGTAAAAGCAATGCAAATTTATGCCGATATTTTAACGTTTTATAAGGTGGATAAATTTAGAGCCTGTGCTACATCTGCCACAAGAACGGCAAAAAACAAAGAGCAAATTTTAGCCCAAGTAAAAAAAGAAACGGGCATTACTATTGATGTAATTGATGGCAAAGAAGAATCGCTAATCCTTTTTGAAACCAACAGGTACTCCTTGCCTGAAGGCAAAATTTTCCTTTCGGCAGATTTGGGCGGTGGCAGTTTGCAAATCACCCTTTTCGATGGGCAAACCCTGCTTTGGAATCATTCCTACAAAATTGGTACAGTTCGTTTTTTAAATGGCGTAATAAACCCCTCCGAAGTGCAAGCCCTTGAAGATAAACTAAAAGAAATTAAAGCCGCTTACGGGAAAATAAAATTAATTGGTTCGGGCGGAAATATCAATAAAATAAGTAAACTTGCAGGCGAAAAAAATGTAGAAAAAGAGGACATTGAAAAGCTACACAAGAAGCTGACAAAAATGACCATTGAAGAACGTATCCACGAGTACGAATTTCGGAAAGATAGGGCAGATGTAATTGTGCCAGCAGCCGAAATTTACCTTAAAATAATGAAGGTACTAGACTCGCCAGATATTTTTGTTCCAAAAATCGGCGTTGCCGATGGGATAATCCGCCAGCTGTACGAAAATCACGAAGCAGGAAAATGAGCACGCCATTTAAAACATTAGCTAACGCTACCGAATTTAATGAAATAACAAGAGCAGAAGAAGCTGTTCTTGTTTATTTCTCGCACGAGCAATGCAATGTATGCAAGGTTTTGAAGCCTAAAATAGACGCACTTATAAAAACCAATTTCCCGAATATAAAAACCTACTATGCCGATACAAAAAACGCACCCGATATAGCCGGGCAAGCGGGGATATTTGCCGTGCCATCAATTGTAGTGTTTTTTGCGGGGCGAGAATATATCCGCAAAAGCCGAAATATTGGTATCGGCGAACTCGCCGAACTTATTGACAGGCAATACAGTATGCTATTTTCTTAACACAGAAATCCAAAACATTAGAATAATGACAAAAACAGAAATTGATGAATTTGCATCAATGCTATTTGCCGCAAACAATAAAATCGTGCTAAAAGCACTCTCCGAATTAAGAAAATCGGGGCATAAGGAACATTTACCTGCCCTTATCGAGTTGCTAAATTCTACAGCATCGCTAGAAATTAAAACTGAAATAACCTCAATCCTTAACCAACTCAAAGAAACGGCTTCTGTAGAAATTATTGCAAACGCAATAAAAGAGGATAAGTATAAAGGCATCTTACAAACTCTGCTTGCCTCTTGCTGGAACTCGGGGCTAGATTATGGCAAGCACCTTTTGCTTTTTACCGAAGTATTTATAAACCAACCATTTTTAGAGGCTTTTGAAGCCTACACATTAATTGATAGTACCGATGGTATCCTCTTTTCGGCAAAAGATATTGCAACTGCTACGCAACTTTTAAGGGAGAGTTACCCAAAATCTGACACCGAAAAAAAGCCCCTTTTCGAGAGCTTAATTTTAATTTTGGAAGATAAAAAGCAAGCCTAAAATAGAACCACCTGCTTGCGACTCTTTTTTTTTAGCTTTTAGGCTTAATTAAAAGTAACCTACCTAAATAAGATATCGTTTTTTTTAATTACAAGCACTACATTTTTTGCATATATGCAAAAAATGAGTAGCTTTACAAAATTTATTAAAAAACAGAATATTAATTTTTTGACGATGAAAAAAGTATTTACTCTACTACTCGTAAGTTGCATTGCACTAACAATGCAAGCACAAATCCCTGCGGGATACTACAATACTGCCAATGGGCAGGAAGGCGAAAATCTGCGAGAAGCACTCCGCAGCATAATTACTGCTGGGCATACACAGAACAGTTACAGTAGCCTATACACTGCCTACCAAACCACCGATAATTATATCCTCAACGGCAACGGTGTTATTTGGGATATGTACTCTATGCACGAGGACGGCACAGCAAACCACTGGTTTAACCACCACAACAGAAGAGCCCCCGATGATAATGAAGAAACCAGTAGCCGATGTAACGAAGGCGGTAGTTTTAATAGAGAACATTCCGTACCACAATCGTGGTTTCAGAGCCATCAGCCAATGAAGGCCGATTTATTTATAGTCTATCCCACAGATGCTTGTGTTAATAGCATGCGGGGGCATCACCCATATGGCGAAACCAGCACCCCAAATTGGACTTCAAACAACGGCAGCAAAAGAGGGCCTTGTACATTCCCTGCCTATGTAAACAACCCCAATGTGGGAAACTCAAGCGAAGGGGATATAATTTTTGAACCTATTGACCGATTTAAAGGCGACTTTGCAAGAACCTATTTCTATACCGTTACACGCTACAAAAACCAAATAGCTACATGGACGGATAATATTGCCCCCGAAGTCTTTGAAGGCGATAACCTTGAGCCTTGGACAATTGCCCTCTTCTTAAAATGGCATCAGCAAGACCCTGTTTCCCAAAAAGAAATAGACCGAAATAATGCCGCTTACTTAATCCAAGGCAACAGAAATCCGTACATAGACCACCCTGAATGGGTAGAGTGCATATGGAACAACGCTTGCCAGCCGCCTACATTTACAAGTTCCCCAGTAACAGCAGTTATGGAACCCAATGCCTATACCTATAACATCTCTTACAATGTAGATACCGATACAGAAACACTTACTGGCACTACAATCCCGGCATGGCTTACATTCACAAAAGACCAAAGCACCAATACTGCCCTTTTAACAGGCACACCAACTGCCGCACAAGTAGGTAGCCACCAAGTATTACTTACCCTTACCGAAGGTGCAGAAACAGTAACTCAAAATTTCACCATCACAGTCGCCCCTTAC
>CAMZKQ010000189.1 GCA_947311265.1 uncultured Chlorobiota bacterium
CCGCCCAAAAAAGCTCCTACTAAAATCAATTTTAATTCGTCCTCTTCAAAAACAGGGTGAAGAAAGCCCTCAAACTCCTTTAAAGGTAGAGCCTTCATTTTATCTGCCATTGTTTGGCAAAGGGCGAGTGCCTTTTCGGCATAGCCGAACGAAAAGGTAAGTGCAATGGGCAGCTCTTCGGCAAAGCGATAAGTCGCAATATTTTTTATTATCTTTAATTTTTTTTCTAAGCCTAGCGAGTTTGTAATGCCAGAATATTCTTGGGTAGTATTATCGACCATTATGCCTATGTGTGTGGCGATTATTTCAGAAATACGAGTAGTATCGGGGCCTCTAAAAATGAAATCGAACATTCTTTCTGTAGTAACTACTTGGCTAGTAATAATTTCGGAGTATGAAGTGGCGACTTCTACTTGGCGTTTAAAAAACAGTCCTTGTATTTTTAAGCCTAAAAATCTAAATTCTTTTACGGGTCTAAATATCATTTTTAATGCAAAAAAATTAGTACCATAGCCCACTACTATCCCCGAAACGGGTAGCATCCACCAAGGGCTGTAAACATAAAATATAGCCATCTGGATTAGCCCTAGCAGGAAGCCAAAATATAAGCCCGAGCGTTCGATAAACTTAAATTCTTTTGCTCCAACTTCCAAAAAAATACGGTTAATTAATGCTTTATCGTCCATAAAAACAGAAACTGCTAGTGCTTTTAAATCCAAAATCGACGAAATTTCGTGCTTTACATCGTTCATTAGATGAACAATAACTTCGGGGATTTGGCTTTCTGCTTTGGCGTATATTTTTTCTTTTTCGGCACTGGGTAAAACTCGCCACAAGAGTGGCGTTTGGGCAATCATCACTTCTTTTATTATCTGCCGAGAGAGTTTAGTTATTGCTGGTTTTATACTTTCGTGGATTTTTTCAGGGTCTAACCTTAAAAATACCTCCTGAATATCAATCAACTTATCCGCCATTAACTCTACCGACATGGTCGCCATCTTTTTTGCTTTTGAAGGCACAATTCCTTGCCAGCCAAATGGTCTAACACCCACATATTCAAGCGGATAAAAAGTCATTTTTAGTGCCAGCAAATTGGTAGCCCAGCCTACAAAACCACTCACAAAAGGAATGGCAAGGAAAGGTAATAATTCGGGTATCTTACTAATCCAGTCGGGCATAAAATGAGTCTTCCTAATAATTTTGCAATTTATACATTTTCTTTTTAAGAAGGAATTTTTATTACGAATAATAAGTCTATTCTACGAAAAAAAAGTCTGTTCTTAAAAGAACAGACTTTAGTTAACCGCCAAGTTAAATCTTTTAAGTGGAAAGTTGTTGAGCAACTATTTAAAAGATATTGCAAATATAGATTAAAATTTAACTTGTTCCAAATTCTAAAATATGACAAAAGTATGACATTCTGTTTTTTTTACTAATATTCAAATTATCAAAAGAAATTACAATAATAAAATGTAAATTTACCACTTAATAAAATAAATAAACAAATGTTTGAACAAAGTTTTAAAAATATAGACGACATACTACATAAAGATGCAGGTTGTGGAAGCGAATTATAGTTGGGTATTAACGACCAATAAAGTGCCAATATTTACCGATTCTATTTGGTGTTAGTATAAGTTTAAGATAATATACAGGGGTAAATATCCATAAAAAAGTCCCAACTTTTATTGGGACTTTTTTATTACTTTTTACTCTCTGTTTTTTTGGGTGTAGCTTTTTCTTGCGGTTCTTTTTTATCTTCCTTCTTTTCAGCAGGGAGTTCTTTTTCCTCTTTTGGTGAGTCTTCTAAATCGACAAGCCCAAGACTTTGTAGTAAGTTATACCACTGAAAAACACGCTTTATATCCGAGGTGTAAACTCGGTCTTTATCAAATTCAGGCAATACATCTGTAAAGTTTTCGAGCAGTTCTTTGGTTGAGGATTTGTGGCTAATTGCTTTTTGACCTTCAAATTTTTCAAAAATCTTTTTAAATACATCAAAAAGTTGCATATCACCTTCTTCGGTGTAGATAGAAATATCCTGCAATGCACTAATTTTTGCACTTGTAAAAGCGTGGATACGCTTTTTATCAGTCAGCGATTCTATTATAATTCCGCTTCTTGTTTGGGAGACATGCCTGTAAAGTCCTGGTTTTCCAGAGATGGCTAAAATACCTTTTAAATCCATAAGTATATTGTTTTTAATGAATGTACGAAAACGTATCGTGTTTTTTATTTTCGAGCCTACAAATATAGGATTTTTTATTTTTTAGTAAAATAAAATAAGACTTTTATGTTTTAGAATTTAATATAAATCCTTTTATTCACAGCTAATATCTTGTAAATCAGCATTCCAGCAATTCCAACCGTAATCTTTAAATTTAAGAAAGTCTTTCACCCTTCCATTTTTGTTGCTTGTACTGTATTCTACTTCTATTAAATTATCTTTTTCTTTATTGTAAATGTGGTAAAATACATCTAAATCCGCATTGGCTACCGTACCGTACGAAATATAAGCCCCTTTTTCTTTATCGCCAGAAACTGTGTTTGTATATTTAATGTTAAAAGTACCGTCATCTTCTTTGCTCCATATAATGGCTATAAATGGTTTTGGGTTGCTTGGCTTTTCATTCAAATTCCAGCTACCACTACTGCCATCAATAGCACTAGTACCTGTGTACCAAAGGAAATCGGTGTAATTTCCCGATTTTGAAATGTGCATTTCCCAGTCCACAACATCGTTATTTACAGTGCCGTAGAGTTTTGCGGTATATTCTTTATTTCCTCCGAAAGAGTAAGTCCACATCCAGCGGTTGGTTTCTTGCAAAACGGCTTCGTGGTTGAATGCCTCGTTAAACGAGGCCACAGGAACGGCAAGCCCTACGGCTAATATGGTGTTCCAAACTGTGATGTTAGCTGCCGCATGAAACCAGTTGGCCACGCCCTTTTGGCCTTGGCTGTTAAAGTCCGAAAAATCGGTACTCATAGATGAGCTTGGGGGTAAAACGGGTGCTACGCCAGCTTTGTCTTTTTTGCAAGCGTTTAGGCTTACTGTTAGCACAAGTATTAATGAGAAGGTGATTGATTTTAAAACGTATTTTTTCATGATTATTTAATTTATGGTTTTTATTTTAACAAAGAAACATAAAATCTAACAAATATTCACTATTTTAGAGTCGGGATTCTACCTTTTGACCATGGGCTACCAATATTATTGGCTTTTTTCTGTAATTCCTCTGCTTTTTTTGCTAATTTATTTGTGTTCTCAATTTCAGAAGTGAGTATTTTTCGGGCTATTTTCAAATTATCTAGCATCGTTTGCGAAGGTGCACAAGTTACTTTCCATATCGCAAAAACGGTATCCGAAATTCGACTTTTCACACTCTGTGTTTGCCCTCCATTGCGTTTAGCAATAGCCTTATCACCGTTCAAAATTATTTTAATTTTAGATATTTGATATAGAATTTTATCCACTTTTTGCAAGTCTTCCATAGTTGCTTTTGGGGTGTTTTTCAATGCAATTTTTAGGGTTCGCATTTCCATATCTAGTTCCGAAAGGTAGGCATTTAAGCCCACAAGGGCTTTGTATAATTCTTTTGCTTCTAGGCTAAATGTGTTTATTTTGAGTTTATCTTTTTCGGCAAAAGTGGCCAAATTGAGTGGCACGGCATTAAATGTTTGAGTAAGGTGCAGCTTTACTTCCTTACCCTCTACAATTTTAGATAGTTCTACGCTATACTTGCCGGGCATTACTGGCATTCCTGCTTTTTGGTTATGAAATTTTTTCTCGTTGTTTTTATTGGCCACATCGGCAGAAAAAGAACGTAAGCCCCAGTTTACACGGTTTATACCTGCTTTGGCAGGTATTTCTATTCGCCGCACAATATTAGCTCCACTGTCCTTAATGGTAAATAAAAGCGTTGGTGGTATTTCTGCATCTTCGGCAGCTAATGCTTTAAAAGTAGGGTAGTCAATATCTCGCCCTTCTTTTATCGCTTTTTTTTCTTTTTCCTTACGGATATTTTTTTTTGTTTTGATTTTATCCTTTAAGTAGTAAGAAAATGTTGCTCCAAAAGCGGGATTTTTACCGGCATAATAGGTTGCCCCTTGCCCGTACTTTACGGCTGTTTGCACAAACATTTTTGCGTCTTTTACAGGAAATAAAAGGGCTTCTTTTTCCAAATCCTGCTTAGTTAGGTTTTGCAAAAGCGAATAGTCATCTAAAATATAAAAGCCTCGCCCAAAAGTGGCAATAGCAATATCGCATTCCCTTTTCTGTATTTTAATATCCCGCACGGCAATAGTAGGTAAACCGGCTTTTAACTGTATCCATTTTTCGCCACCATCGAGTGTAAAAAACAGCCCAAATTCCGTGCCTACAAAAAGCAAGTTAGGGTTTTTAAAATCTTCTGCAATAGTATAAACAGTACCCCGCTCTGGCAGATTGCCAGTTATTGATTGCCATGATTTACCTTTGTCGGTGCTTTTTAATAAGTAAGGTTTCAAATCATTATTTTTCCGACCATCGAAGGCAGCGTAAACAGTATTTTCCTTATGTTCAGAAGCCAAAATGCAACTGACGTAAGTTTTTTCAGGCACTTTATTAAATTGAGTTTCTTTACGCCAGTTTTGCCCACCGTTTTCTGTTATGTTAATTAAACCGTCATCAGTACCAGCATATAATAGCCCTTCTTTTACAGGCGACTCCACAAGGGCAACAATATTTCCATAAATGGAAGTTGATGCGCTTTTGGCTACCGCTTCTGGGGGCTGCACTTTGCCCATTACTTTTAGTTTGTTGCGGTCTATACCACGGGTGAGGTCGGGGCTAATTACCTCCCATTTGTCGCCACGGTTGTTGCTTCGGAAAACTTTGTTGGCGGCAAAATAAAGCCTTTTGCCGTTGTGTGGACTGATAAGCATTGGGGCATTCCAGTTCCAAGTATAAATTTCGCCTTCTGGTGGGCTAGGCTTTATCTCGAAACGTTCGCCACTTTTTTTATCGTAGCGAACAAGCCAGCCATATTGGGCTTCGGAGTATAGAATGTCGGGGTTGTCGGGGTCAAAAGCAGCAAAAAAACCGTCGCCCCCACGGGTGGTTTTCCAATCAGCATTTACGATACCGAATTTGCTTATGGTCTGCGAAGGCCCCACCATGCTATTATTATCCTGCGTGCCTCCTGCTATATTGTAAAAGGGGTAGCTATTGTCTATCGCAATTCTGTAATATTGCGTTATTGGGAGGTTGGGCACATGCCGCCAATTTGTACCAAAATCGTAGGTGTCGTAAATGCCGCCATCGCCACATATTATAAGGTGTTTTGTGTTTTTAGGATTAACCCAAAGGGCATGGTCATCGACGTGCTTTTGTTTGAGTCCAAAATTTTTCCAATTTTTACCACCATCGAGCGAGTATTTGCTGTGGGTGTCCATTGAGTAAAGTTTATTGGGGTCTTTTGGGTCGGCATAAATTCGGTTGTAGTACATTGCTGCTCCGGCTGAATAGTTGCTCATTTTCGACCAAGATTCGCCTCTATTTGTGGAGCGGTAAGTACCGCCTTTGCTGTTTGGCAGTTCGATTATAGCATAAATATAGTCAGGGTTGGCGGGTGAAATTGTTAATCCAATTCTCCCCATATCGCCACCAGGCAAGCCCGATTTTAGTTTTCGCCAATCTTTACCTGCATCTTCGGATTTGTAGATAGCCGTTTCCGAGCCGCCGCCTATAAATGTCCAGGTACGCCTTCGGCGTTGGTAGCTTGCAGCATATAGTATATCTGGGTTTCGAGGGTCGAAAACAACATCTGTAACGCCTGTATTTTCACTGATTTCTAGTATCTTTTTCCATGTTTTTCCGTTGTCTTCTGTTTTGTATAATCCACGCTCGCCGCCTTTGCCCCATAGAGGGCCTTGTGCAGCTACATAAACGTGCGAATTTCTTGGGTCGATAATTACTCGCCCTATGTGTTCGGATTTTTTTAGCCCCATGTTTATAAACTTTTTTCCACCATCTGACGAGCGATAAATGCCATCGCCATAGCCGATTGCTCGTTGTCCGTTGTGCTCGCCAGTAGCCACCCATACTACGTTTGTGTTTCGGGGGTCGATAGCTACATCGGCAATGGAATAAGCACCATAATTTTCAAAAATAGGAAAGAAAGTGATGCCGTTGTTGGTAGTTTTCCAGACATTTCCTGCGGCAGCAGCAATGTAATATTCTGAAAAGTTATTGGGATTAACTTCGATGTCTGATATTCTACCCGAAGCATAGGCGGGGCCAATACTTCTAAATTTTAGTGCCGAAAATGTGCTTGATTTTAGTAACTCTTTTTTATCGTCGCCACTTTTCTGGGCATTTGCTAGAGCATAGTTAAATAGAAAAAGTGAAAGTATTAAAAAATGTTTTATTGTGTTCATAGTTTGTTCGTTTTAAGCTTTAATTTTTACTTGAATTTAAAGTGAAAATTAATTGTGGTATTTATTTCTCTGTAGTTTTCTTGCAGTAATAAAGTGGCTATTTAGTCTTCATTGTATTCTTTTGATACGGCTATGCTTGTCCATTGTAGTAAAAATTGTTTTACTTTTTCAACATCGTATGAGCTGTCTTTTTCGAGGAAGCCGCTATTTTGGGTGTGTAGCCGTTTTCCTGTGGCATCTGTTATTACAAAAACAGGGAAGCCAAA
>CAMZKQ010000190.1 GCA_947311265.1 uncultured Chlorobiota bacterium
GGTACTGGTCGTAGTGTTGCTGATGTTTTTGGTAGGCTTTTATGCCTTTTACGCCTGGGTTTAATTTTGAGTAGAGGTAATCTATATTACTTTTTTCTTTAAAGTTATTTTTCCAATATTTTTTTGGCATAAAGTATTTGCTAAGTTTAGGAATGGCTAGGCAGAATACTTTTGTATCTGGCGAAAGCAGGTCGTTATACAAGTTCATGAGCTTGGCATACCGCCCAATAGCTTTGGTATTACCGCCGTAAAGCTGAAAGGCTTTGCCTTTGAATACATATATTGAGCCTTCGTAACGGTGTACTTTACCTTTTCCGTCGATGACTATTTCTGGTGGTTTTGTAGTGTCTGCAACGGCTGTGGTATCTGTATTGGCAAGGGTATCTGCTAGGTTTGGGTCAAAATCGTCGCCCATGTTGCCGTCCAAGAAATTATCGTCGCCAATTTCGGGTAGCTTGCCTTTGGCGTGATATACTGCCACTTCGTTGTTGTGCAGCCCGTAATGCTCTTTGAGGTAGGTGGCCGATGCTAAGAATTTATTTCTAAAAGCGAAGTTATCGGCATAGTAGAGGTCTAAACTATCGGTGTATGAGTTTACGGTATCAGTGAGTCCGCTTGCGAAAAGGCTTTTTATTGAAAATGTAGGTAATTTTGTAAGGGTGCGTTTTTCGTCTGCCGAGATTGCATTTTTTGGCAAAATAAGAAATAGTAGCCCACCTGAAAAAATGAGTAATAGGAAAACTAAGATATTCAAATTATTATTAAAGTTACGCTCTTTTTTCATTTGATTATTTTGTTAAAATATTGTTTTTATTTCGGGTGGTTATTAAAATACAAATATAGAAATTATTTTAGATATTAGTTACTACCAATTGCAGTTGTTTAAGGTTTTATGCTGTATTAATAAAAAGTTAGTCCATAATTTCGATATACTATTAGCTGGTTAGCATTTTATTATTACATTTGCATACCAAACGGTTGGTTTGTTTTATAGATATACATTTTTATAGCAATAGCCATTTACTTATTAAGAACGAAAAAGCAGGCATGAACTCAAAAGAAAAAATAGCCGAAACGGCCTTTCAATTATTCACACAAAATGGGTATAAGGCTACTTCAATTGCTCAATTGGTGTCTGGGTCGGGCTTATCCAAAGGGGCATTTTACCATCATTTTGAAAGTAAAAAAGCTGTTTACCAGTATGTAATAGAGGCTTATTTTCTTTCCTTTTATAATGATTTTGATTGGACTTTGTTCATAAATTCTAACTTAAAAGAAACACGAAAAATGGTTACAGAAATGTATATCAGTTTTGTAACTCAAATTAAAGAGATGACGCAAAATAATACGTCAAAATATTTTATCCTTTTTTTTGAAGCCTACAATAATTTAGAGGATTTTAAAATAGCAGTACAAGAATTTTATACAACGTTTAAGGCCATTCTAAGCCATAAAATAGAAGCCGAAAAAAGGGGCTCAAAAAAAGCTGCCGAAGACGAAGCGATGCAACTAATCGTAAAATTTGAAGGTCTATTTTTTTGGTTTTCGGTGTTTCCTAATGAAAATATTCATCACTACTTAAATAATTAAATTATGGATTTATACACTCAAAAAACAAAAAGTATCCCTCAAAAAACAGTTATAATTATTATAGAAATTGCCTTAATAGCCCTATCGTATTGGATTTTATTTAAAGGGGGCGGGGAAGTAATCCTAAAAAAAATAGGATTAAATGTAAGCACAGGCGAGCAAGAAAGTCGGAAAATAATTATCGTTTTTTCATTAATCGTATTTGTAAGAATGACATTTATGATGTTGTATCTATTGAAACGAAAAATCCCTTGGGAAGAATCATTTTCAGTGCCAATGGCGTTTGCATTGTATTTTATTGGCTTCCCATTATTGGTCATTAATAGGGCAATCCCAATTGATGGGGTAGATTATGGTGCAATTTTGATATTTATACTTGGTTCAGGATTAAATACGGTTAGCGAATTACAACGGCATTTTTGGAAAAAGCATAGCGAAAATAAGGGGCAGCTTTATACTGTTGGTTTATTCAAGTATGCCATGCACATTAATTATTTTGGAGATATTTTATGGGTGGCGGCTTACGCTATTATTACCCGAAACTACTACGCAATAGCAATTCCAATGCTTTTGTTGTGCCTTTTTGTGTTTTGGAATATCCCTACATTAGACAAATATTTAGCCCAGCACTATAAAGGGCAATTTGAAGCCTATGCCAAAAAAACTAAAAAATTAATCCCTTTTATTTACTAATCCACAGACTGCTGCCTAAGCAATTTGAAACGGCTCGATAATGAAAACGGCAATTATTTTAAACCTAACAAAAAATTGTCGTTTAAATATTTAGAAAATCAAAATTTAATTATTACTTTTGGCAAAAGAGGTATTTTTATCCAATTAAGTACTCCAATGCCTAACGCTACTAAGGAAAATACAACGCAAAAGATACCCTACTCCATTGTTTTTCATCGGGGGCAAAAGCGAATTGCTTTTAAAGTAAGCAAAGGGGAGGCATTAGTCAAAGCAATCCGGAAAGTACCCGGTCGGCAATGGAGCAAAACCCTTACGAGCTGGCATATCCCCTACTCTACAAATGCGCTGGTAAAACTCAATAAACAGCTAGGTAATGGCTATGCTTTTTTCAACCTAAAATTGGCTAAACAAAAGGAAAAACCGCTAGCTCAACACCCTAGCCCAATTATAGAGCAGCAAAATAAAATTATTGTACTATACAGCCAAAGCCTTGCCTTACGGAAATTAAGCCCCCATACAATCGCAATTTATTTGCCTTTTTTTAAAGCTTTTCTTGCAGATATTTCGCCTAAATTACCCGAAGCACTCAGCTCGGAGGAGGTCGTTAATTTTGTAAATACCGAACATGAACAATTAAGTATTTCGGAAACGGTTTTTCGACAAAAAATATCTGCAATAAAATATTTCTATGAAAAAGTGCTGGGACGAAATACTATTTATTTTAAAAATATAACGGCACCTATTATTATTAAAAAGCCTACAACTTTAACTTTTGCAGCAATCGAAAACGAATTAATGCCAATAAAATCTGCCACAGATAAGCTCCTACTCTATTTTGCCTATTGCATTGGTGCTAATGCCAAGCAGCTTAGCCAGCTGGAAAAAGCAACGGTAAAAAATATCTACACTAATTTACTGGCTCAAAAGAATAGACCAGCGGCCACCTTCCTTAAAAAGGAATTGCATACACATTATAATAAGCACCCACTAAACCACTTTATTTTCGAGCAAAAAGAAGGCACTGTTTATACCGAAAAAGTATTGAGAAACAAGATATTACAACTTACAGGTAAGTATAAATTAGTAACGGTATATAAGAAACAATTTCAGAATTTGCTCGACCAGTCCGAATTGAGTACCAATACCCAAAAAAATTACCTTAGTTTATTTTTGAGTTTCCTCAAATATTTTAATTTTAGACACCCCGCATTGATTGGGCAAGATTCGGTAGCCTTATTTTTTGAAAAGAAAAATTTTACAGAAAGCACACAAAATAACTACATAAATGCACTTAAATTTTATTATAAAAATGCACTCCGTCGGCAGCTAGACCCACGAAAAATTGTCCGCCCAAAAAGTAAAACGACACTCCCCAAAACCCTCTCCAAAGAAGAGGTAAAAACAATTATTAACAGCATCAGCAACATAAAGCACAAGGCAATTATCGCTCTAATTTACTCTGCAGGGTTACGAAGAGGAGAGCTTATTCGCCTAAAAATAGGCGATATCCTATCGGATAGGAAATTAATACAAATTACACAAGCCAAAGGCAAAAAAGACAGGCTTTCTCTTTTGTCAGATTACGTACTAACCATTCTGCGTGGATATTACAAAGCATACCACCCCAAAGATTTTTTATTTGAGGGGGCAAAGGGCAATGAATATAGTGCTTCTTCGATGAGCAAAATCCTCAAAAGGGCGGCTCAAAAAGCAGGTATCCGTCGCAATGTAAACTTACACATGCTAAGGCACAGTTTTGCCACCCACCTGATTGATGATGGGCTCGATATTAGCTATGTACAACAGTTACTTGGGCACAGTTGCATAAAAACGACAGAACGCTACATACATGTTTCCACCCGAGATTTCTCTAAAATAATAAACCCAATAGATAAAATAATGAACAATTTTATGGATAACACTAAAAAATCAGGGCCCTAGTTTCATACTCCAATTTTAATAACAAGATATTTAAAATTTGTAATTATCCTTGTTATACAGTGGGATAGCACCGTTCCCACTTTAGTAAATATAACGGTAATTAAACAAAATAAACTAAAAAAAACAACGGGGGTACGCAAGTATATTCGATATGTGCAATTGCATATAACAGTAATAAATAATCTTATGGCGAAAAAGAGAAACGGAAGAAGTCCACCATAGAAGGTAGTTTTTTCAAAAAAACAGGAAAAATCTGAACAGCCTGTATAAACAAAAAAGTAAGACGAGTTACTGAAAATCGTAAAGAGTAAGAAGAAATTATTAAAATTGATATTAAAATGAATAAATTTTTAAAACTTGCAACAATTTTATTGTTTGTTATGGGAATATTTAATCAACCTTTATTTGCAAATCTCATTGATGAAGAATCAAATAAAAGTTTAGAATCGGCAATACAAAACATAGAACAGGAAACTCCAAACGACGTAATTTTAAATAATCAAAAAATACAGGTGGATAAAGATAAATTAAACCTCAGAGAAAAATTTATCTTAAAACAAGCTGTTAAAAAAATTAAAGCAAAAACTGAGAAGGAAGAAACTACTCCTAAAAGTCAATTAGTTGCACTTTTGCTGGTTTTATTTCTTGGAGTAATGGGAATACACCGATTTTATTTAGGTTACACCGGAATAGGAGTTATACAGTTGCTCACCCTCGGTGGTTGTGGTATTTGGGCACTTGTTGACCTTATA
The DNA here is from genome assembly GCA_947311265.1 of uncultured Chlorobiota bacterium. Taxonomy (GTDB): domain Bacteria; phylum Bacteroidota; class Bacteroidia; order Bacteroidales; family JAADGE01; genus CAMZKQ01. The sequence continues at coordinate 4,977 of CAMZKQ010000190.1, forward strand.
ATGATATTAACAGGTGATTTAAAACCAGCAGACGGCAGTGATTATGACCCTAAATTTTAACTCCAAGCTGACTCTGTATTATAGATTTGCATTAATAGGAATTTTTATATCAGTTCCTATTATGCTAATTCTATTACCAGCAGACTATTTTGATACAGGAGAGAGCATAAGTGTTTTTGAACAATTAGGGTATAAAGATTATTATTCGAAGGGCATGACAAGAGCAGTAATGCACTTAATTCATTTTGATTTTAAAATTGCCTGGGGTTTTAATAAAATTGCATTTATTGTCTATCCACTATTATCTTTCATTTATTTGCATTATTTTATAAAGCATATCTATAAAGTTAACAAAAAGTATTTTCCAAATAATCAATTTTTAATAAAACTGAATACAAAAATTTTGTCTTATTTAAAATTAACAGGAAAATTTAAATTTAAGCATAAAAAAGATAGTTAATATAAAATGTCGTAGCTTTGCAGTTTAATAAATATTAGAAAAATGAAAAAAAACTTAATAAATTCACACGACAGATTTTTCAAAGAACTATTTTCTAAAAAAGAGGAAGTAAGCGAATTTGTGGAAAAAACATTTCCGGCAGAAATTGCTAAAAACTTAGATTTAGAGACATTAGAACTTGATAAAACTGAATACGTGGACAGTAAATTGAGAACAAGTTTTTCTGATGTGGTATATAATTGTAAATATGGCAATGAAACGAATGTTAAAATCTCATTATTATTTGAGCATAAAAGTCACCCCGAAAGCTATCCGCATTTACAGCTTTTGGGGTACATGCTCAAAATTTGGGAAATACAAATTAAGCAGAAGGAAGAATTAACGCCTGTAATCCCTATAATTTTCTATCACGGAAAGAAAAAATGGAACAATAAACCATTTGAAAAGTATTTTAACGGGACAGATAAAGCTCTGCAAAGATTTATTCCAAAATTTGATTACCAGCTAATTGACACATCTGATTTTACAGATGCAGAGATAATCAAGCTCTTTAAAAGTCTGCAATTACAGATAGGTATTCTCGTGATGAAAAATATTTTTAACGAGCAGAAAATATTACAGGAAGTCAATACGATATTTGCAGGATTAAATCAATTATTACAAACCCAACAAGGTGAAAAGTTTTTTGAAACAATTGTAGCCTATTTGCTATATGCCACAGAAATTGACACCGAAAAATATGTAGAAAAGATGAAAACAATATCAATCAGAGGAACAGAAAAGTTCGTTTCAACAGCGATGAAACTTGAAATGAAAGGCGAAAAACGAGGTTTAATAAGAGGAATTGAAAAAGTTGCTTTTAATTTAATTCTAAAAGGATTTGACAACAAATTCATTAACGAAGCGACAGGACTAACAAACGACAAAATTAATTATTTAAGAAAAGCAGAAAAACTTAATATTGACCTTGACTAAACTGATAGACAGAACATAAGCACATATCATTAGCTTTGAAACACCCGAAAAGGGTGTTCAAAGCCATATCCGTTAGCGGTAATTAAACAAAATAGATGATTAAAATGAAAACAATATTTATTTCAGGAATTATAATGAGTTTTATGTTCATAGGAACGAACACGTATTCTCAAAATAATAATATGAACAAAAACGATATGAAAGAAATAATAAAATATGGAACTTATGCTCCGAGCAGTCATAATGCTCAAATGTGGTCTGTTAAAATAGAAGATAGTAATAAAATTAAGATTTTCCCTAATTATAAACGAGTATTACCTTTTGTTGACCCTGAAAATAGAGAAACGTGGATTTCAATAGGAGCATTTGTTGAAAATTGTGTTTTATCTGCACAAGATTTAGGTTATAATCCAACTGTAACTATACAAGAAACAGAAGTTTATATTGAATTTAAAAAAGATGCAGAAAAAAAAATATCCACACAAAACATTGAAAATATTAAAAAACGTTTAACAATTAGAACCCCATATCTAAATGAAAAAATAGACGATAATACGATAACAGAAATTACTAATATCTCTGAGAATGTAATTTTTTATCCAAAAGGAACATTGCAAGGGAAAGAAATTATTGAAAATTCTATTAATGCATATAGTTTACAAATACAAGATACTGCAAAACTTAATGAATTAGCAAAATGGATGACTTTTTCATATAAAGAAGAAAGAGAACGCAAAGATGGATTAACACCTGAAATGTTAGGAATAACAGGATTTCAACACTTTTTATTTAATACTATTATGTCAAAAAAATCTGTAACAGGTAAAACTTTTATAAAGGGTTCTATCAAAGGAGTAAACAAACAACTAAACTCTTGTTCAGGTTTTATTATTATCACAACAAAGTCTTTTAATATTAAGGAATTAGTTCAAGTAGGTAGAGATTTAGAAAATGTATGGCTAAAATGTGTCGAAAATGAAATTGCTGTTCATCCTATAAGCCAAGTATTAGAAGAGAAAGAATACTACGACAAATTGAAGAAAAATTTAAATATCCAAGGAGAAATTCAAATGATATTGAGAGTTGGTAAAGTCAAGAAATATCCTGAAAGAATAGGAAGAAGATTAGAAGTTGAAGATGTAATAAAGGAATAAAAACCGCTAACAATGTATAAAAATAATAGCCTAAATGGTAGTAAATTCAGGGGTTATAGTCCGCTTCAACTTCATCGTAAATTGAAAGATTTGAGTTCCGAAGTCGGCTACTATTCTTATACTAACCGATGTGTTTGCAATCCCCCCCACGCCTGCGGCTAGGTTGAATTGCAAACACATCGGGTGCCGGGTTGGTAAAAGAAACAGCACAGGGTGAACAAAA
>CAMZKQ010000191.1 GCA_947311265.1 uncultured Chlorobiota bacterium
GAGCTTTATATGTTCGATGAGGCAATAGCAGTCTATAACGAAATGCTTGCTATGGATATGAATGCCGATGGCAAAAAAATGGTGCAAGCAGAAATAAAACGTGCAAACGATGCAAAAGCATTATTCTTTAACCCTGTACCAATGATTGCCACTCGCTTAGGAGTTATTAACTCTGACTACGACGACCACACCCCAATACCAATGGCCGATGAATCTAAAATTTTCTTCACCTCCAAAAGAAAAGGCGGGCTAAACTCAGAACTTAGCAAAGACGGTAAACTGTATGAAGATATTTGGATATACGACAAAACCAAAGGCGTATGGTCTAAACCCGAAAATATAAACCAACCAGTAAATACTATCGGGCACGATGCCACTTGCGGGCTTTCTGCAGATGGTAAACTACTGTTTATCTACCGAGCCAGCAAACGCCGACCCGGCGATATTTACATGAGCACCGAAACAAATGGCACTTGGTCGGAGCCCGAAAAACTAAACCGGAAAATTAACAAACGAAGACGTGCCGAGCGGCATGCCTCAATTTCCCCAGACTTACAAACCCTCTACTTTTCTAGCGACAGGAATCGTGGCAAAGGAGGAAGAGATATTTGGGTCTCTCAAAAAAATGCAAAAGGAGAATGGGGCAAAGCCAAAAACTTCCCACTCAACACAAAATTTGATGAAGAATCGCCATACATGATGCCAGATGGAAAAACAATGTACTTCAGCTCCAAAGGCTACAATGGCATGGGCGGATATGACATCTTTAAAACAGTACTTACAAATGGGAAATGGTCCACACCTGTAAATATAGGTTTTCCTGTAAATACAGTTTCTGATGATGTATTCTATTTCCCACTACCAAACGAGAAAAAAGCCTACTTTACCCGAAGAAATACAGAACGAGCAGATATTTATATTGCCTACCTCTATGATATGGAAGACAATAATCTTCTGGTAGAAGGGCTAGTAAAAGACTACAAAGAATATACTTCGCAATATCCAATTACAGAAACCAAAGGGGATACTACTTTTTACGATAACCGCAAACTAGTAGGAAAAAGAAGAGTAGTTACACTTGTTGATAGTGTTTTTATTGCAGAAAAAACAACAAACTTAGTAAACGATTCTGTCTATTATGTACCTGAAAATGAAAAAATACAGGTCATTGATGTAGCATCAGGCAATGTGCTAGATATTTACGAAACAAACTCTAACAAAGGCGACTATGTATTTGTACTCTTACCTGGAAAAAATTATAAAATCCTTTATAATGCACCCAACCATGTTTTCGATACCAAAAATATCACCGCAAAATCAACCACAAAAGCACGTAAGATTTACTACGATGCCATTCTTGTAAAAATAGCTTCTGGCGAAACCGAAAAAATTAAAAATACACCTTACGACAAAGGCAGCTCTGATTTTAACGATTTTACAAGCCAAGAACTAAGCATCATCGAAAAGGCATTAACTACTTACCCTGATTTATTTATCAACTTCTCCACCGAAGACTATTTAAAAGAAGGAACTCCAATTTCAAAAGAACGAAAACGCAAATTAGTAGAATACCTTAAAGGTAAAGGTATTGATGAAAGTCGTATATTTATTGATTTATCGCCAAGAGCAATAGACCAAAATTTTGTAGAATACACAATCTACGACGAAGAATCATTAAAAAAAGCACAAGAAGATAAAAAAGAACGTGTAAAAGATAACAAAGAAGTTGTTGTCATCGACCCTGACCCTGTTAAAAAGAACGAAGTTACCATTCAGTTTGAAAATGTATATTTTGATTTCGACAAATCTTATGTTGGCAACAAATCCGATATTAGCCTTAGTAAACTTGCCAATTTCTTACGAGATAACCCAACAACAAAAATAAAAATTATAGGTTATGCCGATGCCGTAGGTGCTGCATCTTACAACATAAAACTCTCTAAAAGAAGAGCAAAAGCAGTTCAGAAATACCTCTCAAGTAAAGGTGTAAAAGCCAACCAAATGTCCATTGCAGGATATGGTGAAGCTAACCCAGTAGCTCTAAACAAAACCTCGTCAGGAGCTTGGTTCGAGGCAGCGAAAGACTATAACCGCCGTGTAGAATTTAAAGTACTTGTTCAAAGCGAAAAATTACTAAAAATTATTCAACTCGAAAATGTACCAAAAGAATACAGAGATAGCAATTACATCAAAAATTATGATGGCAAGTAAGCCTCATTTTAAGCAAAAAAAAAGACCTTCAAATATTGAAGGTCTTTTTTTGCTAGGATTTTAAAATTCCCAGTAATAAGTCGTTAGCACTTTTAACCGATTTTACACCAAAGAATTTAATTCTCAATGTTTTTTCAGTTTGCAACATCTCTGCTTTTTTAGGATTTTTTTGCAAGAACTCTAGCACCTTTCCAAAAATAGCAGTTTGATAAAACGGTGAATTTGGTTTTGAAACAAAACTACAAATCATTAATTTATTTTTAAGGATAATTTTTTCTATGGCTAACGAGATTGCAGTTTTTCGGAGGTTTACAGCATCAAGAAGCTCCAAAACCTCATTGGGCATTTCGCCAAACCTATCCTGAATACGGTCGGCAAACTCTGTAAGTTCATTATCCTGCTCAATTTTATCCAGCTCTCGGTATAGCTTTAGTCGCTCCGAGCTATTTTCGATATAACTTTCTGGCAAGAGTACTTCCAAATCAGTATCCAAGTGGCAATCGGTAACAAATTTAAAATCAGCAATAATTTCGTCGGGCGTTTTGTTGTTACTTGCATCTTCAAAAAGGTGCTGAAACTCCTCTTCCTTAAGTTCGAGCAAGGCCTCGTTGAGGATACGCTGATAAGTTTCGTAACCAATATCGGCAATGTAGCCACTCTGCTCGCCCCCAAGCATATTGCCCGCTCCTCGAATATCCAAATCTTGCATGGCAATATTGAAGCCGCTACCGAGTTCAGAGAAATTCTCAATCGCCGTTAAACGGCGACGTGCCACGGCCGAAACAGAAGTCATAGGTGGAGCAAGTAAGTAGCAGAATGCTTTTTTATCTGACCGCCCCACACGCCCCCGCAACTGGTGCAAATCGCTAAGCCCAAAATTCTGGGCATTATTAATTATAACCGTATTGGCATTCGGAATATCCAACCCCGATTCTATAATTGACGTGGCAATAAGCACACCATACTCTTCATTTATAAAATCAAGCATTATTTTTTCGAGCTGTGGCCCAGTCATTCTTCCATGGGCAGAAACAGTGCGTACCTCTGGGCAAAGGCGGTTGATTAAACCTTCAATTTCGGCAATGGTATCAATACGGTTATGAATAAAAAATACCTGTCCGTTACGCTGGATTTCATAATTTATACTTTCTCTAATTAAATCTTCGCTAAAAGTATGTAGCTCGGTAATAATCGGGTAGCGGTTGGGTGGGGGGGTGGACATAATCGACAAATCTCTTGCCCCCATTAGCGAAAACTGCATGGTACGAGGAATCGGCGTAGCCGTTAGCGTAAGCGTATCCACATTTAACTTAAAGCGTTTCAGCTTTTCCTTTACCGAAACGCCAAATTTTTGCTCTTCATCAATAATTAAAATACCCAAATCCTTAAATTTAACATCTTTGCTTACCAGCCTGTGCGTACCAATTACAATATCAATTTTGCCAGATGCTAAGCCGGCAATAGTTGCTCGGTTCTCTTTGGAGGTTCGCATTCTGCTAAGGTACGAGATGGTACAGGGCATATCCTTCATGCGTTTTTCAAACGTTTTGAAATGTTGCAAAGCCAAAATTGTTGTTGGTACTAAAATGGCTGCTTGCTTATTGTCTGCCACAGCTTTAAAAGCTGCACGAATGGCAATTTCGGTTTTTCCGAATCCTACATCACCACAAACCAGCCTATCCATAGGCACTTCGGATTCCATGTCTTTTTTTACCGCCACCATTGTTTTGGCTTGGTCTGGTGTATCCTCGTAAATAAACGAAGATTCTAAGGCATTCTGAAGGTAAGAGTCAGGCGAAAAGGCAAAGCCTTTTTCCTCTTTTCGCTTGGCGTATAGGGCAATAAGGTCTTTGGCGATGTCTTTTACACGCCCTTTTGTTTTGGTCTTTAATTTTTGCCACACACCGCTGCCTAGCTTATATACCTTGGGTTGCGTGCCTTCTTTGCCTTTGTATTTTGATACTTTATGGAGGTTATGGATATTGACCAATAATATAACATTATTTTTATACACTAAGCGAATGGCCTCTTGTTTTTTATTGGCAATATCTACAGTAACTAGCCCACCAAATTTGCCTATGCCGTGGTCGGAATGCACAACAAAATCGCCTGGTTTTAAGCTACTTATTTCCTTCAAAGTAAGGGCTTCTTTACTTTTGTGGTAGGCAACTGATTTTAGTTTAAATTTGTGGTAACGCCCAAAAATTTGGTGGTCGGTATAACAATTTATTTTTAGGTTGTTATCCGAAAAACCTTTATGAATTGTGCCAATAAGAGGCTCAAAAATGGGTTTTATTTCTTTTATTTCGCTATATGTTCCTGCTTCTCGCTTACGCAGAATGTTGGTATTAAGTATCTTCTGAATTTCTTCGGAGTCAAAAATGGCTTCCAACCTTTGGGCTTGTTCGGGGTTTTCGGTAAGGATATAATTTGCAAAATTATTATCTCTGGCTTTATCTAAATTTTCAGCCAAAAGCTGAAAGTTTTTATTAAAATCTACTTGAGGCGAAATATCAAAATCAATAATTGTTTCGGCAGGAATGGAGCATTTTTGAGAAAACTCGGTTTTGAAAAAAGCATTCAGCGAAAGCTGTAATTCTGTGCCAGAAATAAAATCCTCCTTTTTATCTTCGGCATAAGCCTCTGTAATACTGCTTTTTAGGAATGCGAAATTATTCGACCAAATCTGCATACTGGCAGGCACAAATTCCAGAAATGGAATTTTATCGTAATCCTGCTCTTTGGTTTGGATATCAGGAATAATCGAAATTTTATCAAATTTTGCTTTTGATAACTGGCTAACTACCGCAAATGTGCGTATCGACTCCACTTCATCGCCAAAAAAATCGACACGGTAAGGGAAATCGTTAGAAAACGAATAAATATCTACAATGCTACCTCGTACCGAGTATTGCCCTGGCTCGTGTACAAAATCAACACGTTGGAAACCGTACTCAATTAAAATTTCGGTAATGAAACTCACCGGAATTTCATCACCAGTTTTTATCTCGAGGGTGTTTTTTTCAAGCCCAGCTTGGCTAATTACCTTCTCGGAAATTGCCGCAGGGAAGCTAACAATTATGAGTTGTTTTCCTGTATTGGTTTTATTAAGTACTTCTGTACGCATAATAATGCCGCTACTATCGGTGCGAGTGCCTTCCACTACTGCCGATGACCGCTTGTAGGAGGACGGGAAAAATAGCACCTCGGCATTGGGCAAAATAGTGGATAGGTCGTTTTGTAAATAAGCAGCTTGCTCTTTATCCTGCAAAATTATTAGTTGCGAGGCTTGCGTTTTTTGTATAGCAGCAGCTACAAAAAATGCAATTGCCGAAGTATGCAGACCAGATAAATGTACCGTTGCAGGTTCATTTCTTTTAGCTTTATCTTGCCAAAAAGCAAGTTGTGCCGATGTTTTATATTTTGCTAAAATTTCCTCGAAGTTCAATATTTTGATTTTGTGGTTTTGAAAAATCAAAAATAGTTTTTTTAATTATAAAGTGCAATCTAAAACTAAAAAAACGTATATCGCAATTCTGCTAATGGGCTTATAAAAAGGGAACGTTAGAACTAGAATTAATCGGTTTAAGTTAGTTTTGGAATTGTTTTTTTATTAGCTAACTTTGTATTGCAAAACTGCATAAGCAACCATGAACATTAATGTTTAAAGTACATGAAAAAACAATCTCGATACATTACGCTTGCACTTACAATTGCCGGAATATTTTTGGTGGCCTACCTCTCTTCGCTTGAGTTTGTTCGTTTTGATTTGACTTCGGAAGGTAGATATACCATTTCGGACTACACCAAAGAGGTGTTGGAAAATACAGAGGAAAGTATTTTTATAAAGGTGTACCTTGAAGGCGACGATTTGCCAACAGGCTTTAAGAAAATGCGTACTGCTGTGGCAGAATTAATTGCCGAATTTAATATTTATTCGGCTTACTCTATTGATTTTGAGTATATTAATCCTACTTTAAGCAAAGATAAAAAAGTAAGGTATGCCTTGTATAAGAGCCTGCTAGAAAGTGGATTAACACCCATTGAAACCCATGAAAAATCGGACGAAGGCAAAACATCGCAAAAAATGGTTTTCCCAGGACTTGTGATGACTTACAAAGGGCAAAGCATGGGGGTTAATTTATTGAAAAATGACCCTAGGTTTGCCGCCGAAAGTGAGCAAAATATCAATAACTCCATTCAATCTTTGGAGTACGAATTAACCAATGCCATTCAAAAATTAAGTAAAAAAGAGAAACCTAAAATTGCATTTGTAGAAGGACATGGAGAGCTTTCGGAGTATCAGGTTATGGATATGAGCAGAATATTATCGGAATATTACAACGTGCAACGGGGGCGAATAAATGGGCAACCAGGTATTTTAGATGCCTTTCAGGCCATCGTAATTGCTCGCCCCACAAAGCCATTTAGCGAGCAGGATAAATTTGTACTCGACCAATACATCATGCAAGGCGGAAAAGTGCTTTGGCTTATGGAGACCACAACAGTAAACCTAGATAGCCTCTTTATCAATTCAGAAACACTGGCTTTGGCACATTCGGTAAACCTTGAAGACCAGCTATTTAAGTACGGCGTGAGGATAAACCCTAATTTACTGCTCGATGCCCAGTCGTCGCCAATTGCACTCTCGGTAGCCGGGAGCGATGGGCAGCCCAAATTGCAGCTTTTTAATAATTGGATGTATTTCCCGGTTATTGCTACCGATAATATGCACCCTATTTCTAAGTATCTAAATTATATTAAAACTGAATTTATTGGCACGCTTGATACTGTTGGGGAGAATCCAAATGTTAAAAAAACAATTTTGTTGAAAAGTACTAAAAATACCAAGGTAGAATCAGTACCTATTCGTATAGAGCTGGCAAGCCTTCGGCACAAAAAAAACGAACGGGATTTTACAAGTGGGAAGAAAAATATTGCCGTTTTGCTCGAAGGAAAATTCCCTTCTTTATTTAAAAATCGACCAGCTTATAAATACTTTCCGGGCAATCCTAATCTGAAAAAACGTGATGAAAGTGTGGATACTAAGATGATTATAGTGGGCGATGGCGATATTATAAAAAATGAAGTGGGCAAAGAAGGAAAACCCTACCCAGTAGGGTTCGATAAATTTACAAAACGAACATTTAACGGTAATAAAGAGCTTATTTTAAATGCCGTAAACTACCTCTGCGATGATGGCGGGCTGATGACTATCCGCTCTCGGGAGCTAAAAATGCGTTTGCTGGATAGGGCAAAAATAAAAGCAGAACGCACTACTGTTCAGATTACTAATGTGCTAATTCCTATTATAATTGTTGTACTTATTGGGCTTATTATTGCTTTTATTAGAAAAAAACGATACGCATAGCAACTGCTTTCGATAGCAGCTTGTATTTGTGCTAGGCTTCACTGCAATA
>CAMZKQ010000192.1 GCA_947311265.1 uncultured Chlorobiota bacterium
ATTTGACTGTAAATTTAGGCAAAAACTTAGAAATACAACCGGGGCAAACTGTAACCGTAAATGGTAACATGGTAAACGATGCAACCGTAATGCTTGTATCACCTGCAAATTTATCAACTAGCGGCTCGCTAATTACTAAAGGCACACTCACCAACAACGGCACAATGATAGGCAAACGCTTCATTGTAGATGGTCAGTGGCATTTAATGGCATCGCCACTTGATGCCACAGTAGCAGCGACTGCACCTTTTAATATGGATTACGTTTACACTTACGACGAAACTTACTCTGGCATTGAAAACGATGATGCTTGGACACAACTACCATCATTTGGAGGCAGTATTGTACCAGGAGTAGGCTACCTTGTAAAATCAACCTCAGCATTTAATACTGATTTTATAATCCCTTTTGAAGGCACATTTAGAACTGGAAATGTAACTTACAGTAACCTTAGTTTTGCAAGTACAAATATCCCATTCAAAGGGTACAACCTTGTGGCGAATCCTTACCCATCGGCAATAGATTGGAACGCCGCAGCTTGGACTAAAACCAATGTAAATGGCTCTACTTGGATTTGGAACTCTACGGCATACGCCGTTTGGGACGGCCTAGTAGGGACAAATGGTGCTACCAAGGATATTCCTTCCATGCAAGGCTTCTTCGTGCAAGTAAATAATGCTGTAAACACACTGGGTATGACAGATGCCGTGCGTGTGCATAGTGCTGCGAGCATGATGCGAAACAACACAACAATTCCTAATTTACTCCGCCTACAAGCTAGTGGTACTCGGCTAAATGATGATATTGTTTTACATGAAGCTAATGACAATGAGGATAGCCGTAAGTTTATGTCGTGGACTACAGAACTTCCACAGATTTACACTATAGAAAATAGCAATAAACTTGCAATTAATAAGTTACAAGATGTTACTTCGGAGTTTGATGTAAACTTAAACTTTACTTGTGGCACGGCTGGTACTTACACTATATCGGCAAGCGAATTTACTTTCGATAGCCACACTACCGTAATACTAGAAGACCTTGTTACAGGTACTCAAACTTCATTAATACAAGGGGCTAGCTATACTTTTGCTTACACAGAGGGCAGTACCGAGGAGCGATTTATTTTACACTTCAATTCATCAACTGTTGGTGTTGATGCTATTTTAAATTCAGAAATATTGGTTTATGCGGCAGAAAAAAGTATATTTGTAGCAACTAATAATTTAGAAACTGGAACAGTAACAGTATTTAATACCTTGGGACAAGCGGTTTTGGTAAGCAAAATAGCTGCTGAAATAAGAACTAACTTACCGCAAGGTTTGTATGTTGTAAAAGTAAAAACAGCAAACCAAGAAATCTCAAAACAAATCTATATAAACTAAAACCCACTAGATGCTTAAAATAAGTTTTCTTTACTGAAGGCTTATTTTAAGTACCATTTATCAAAAAAAAGTAAAAAATTATGAACCAAACATTAAAAGTACTCAGCATTATTGCAGTTCTCACTTTTGTAATAATTAGTACCGTTTACGGGCCACCGTTCAATCCACCAGATGGCAGTGGTGGGCCTCCTGTAGGTGCACCTATTGACGGAGGCATCTCTGCACTTATTGCCGCAGGCATCGCCCTTGTAGGGCGAAAGTACTTCAAAAACAAGAAGAATAAGAAAGAGGAATAGCCAACTAAATGCCACTTAAAATTATAGCATTAAAACAATAAAAAAATCCAAACTATATTTAGTTTGGATTTTTTTATGTGTGCTTTTATAATGATAGTTTGAAATCGGCGGAACAAGTACCTGATGATACTATTTTAAGTACCCCCTGTTATACATTTCTATTTCCCACTTTCGGATACGGTATAAATGCTTACTACGGACTACCTGCCCGCTAGGTGTTCGGTAATTACACCATTTTTCAAATTCTTTGGCAACAGCTTGGTTGGCTAGCATTTTCTTTTTCAGCCTACTTTTTCTAAAATTGCCTTTGCCAAAACAGAAAATAAAATGTGCTACTGCAATTTTTTTATAGCCTGTAAACCCAGTTTCTTCTTCAGCACTTTTTAAGGCTGTATTAAAATCCTCTCTTACAAGTAGGTCGGCAGTTTTTAAAGATATTGCTTGTGTAAATGTATCTTTGGGATAAATAACATGTCCGTGTCCTACGGATTTAATGCCCGCAGGTCCAAAATAAATTTTCCCTCCATTAAAACCTTCATGCACCTTTATATATGCAATTGATTCTTCGTAAGCTTTGTCAAACTTCTCTTTTTGGGACAGTTCGGTAATTGTTCTTTCAGAAAGGGCAGTAAGTCCTTGGTGTTCTGTTGTTTTATGGTTTTTATTCAACAAATATGGAGCAAGAAAGGTTGAAAATACCACGATGATTGAAATCTTAACAAAAAGTTTCATTTATTAAATTTAAAATTTACACTTTGCTATAAACTTGTTAAATGTTTTATAAAATCTGCTTTGTTGCTTTTTAAGCCATTTTTGGTTAGATTTAAAACAGTTATCTACACGTTTTCTTAGCAATCAGGATTTTCCTGAACTTGTAAAAACAACTTTACATGTTGCAAATCAGTTAGTTACAAGTGTTTTGTTTTTTTTAACGGCTGCAAATATACTGCTATATTTGAAAAATACAATTATTTAAAAAAAAACTTTATATTAATATTTATGGTCTTGTCGGTTATGCTTTACTATAAGCCACGTGTTGTAGATTTACTAACCTAGCCCCAGTACTAAACGGTTGTACTATGCTAGGATTTATGCAAAATATAGGACTGTAATAAAAAATGAAGGGTGCTTTTAGTGGAGAGGAAGCTAAATTTTAAATGCCAAGTCAGGATTTTTTTCTAATTGGTACACAAACTGCCTTAATTTTTCGGCAATTTGTTTGTGTTGCTTTGGTTTTCCTAACTGGCTATACGGTATTGGCTTACCAAAAGTGATTCTGAAATGTTTATTTTTTTGCTTAAACATTTCATCTACCAAGTAGAACATTTCCAGATTTGCTTTTATCCTAAAAAAAGCTCTAAAACGGTGCAAGTTGTAAAACCAGTTGGATAAATTACCCGAAATATGCACCGGCACAATATCCCTGCGATGCTTTACTGCTCGGCTTACAAAAGTTTTTTTCCATTCAGCATCTCTTACGAGTCCTTTTTTTCGTCTGGAAGCAAGCCCAGCAGGAAACATGACGACTTGCTTGTCCGACTCAAGAATTTCATCAAATTGCTTAATGATTTCTTTTGCATTTCCGCCATGTTTGTTTACCCCTAGAAACAGGGGCTCAAAATGTTTCACATTTAAGAGTAAATCATTGACCACCGCTTTGGTTTCGCCAAAATATTTTCCTAATTCGCCAATAAGGGCTAAGCCATCGATACTACCAACAGGGTGGTTGGCAGCAAATAAATAACGCCCTTTGGGCGAGAAATTATATGCCCCCACAGAGTCGAATGTAATGCCCCAACTAGCCAGCCCTTTGTATAAAAAATCGAGCCCACTATACTCGCCCAAAGCTGCAATATTAGCATTTAGCTCATCTTGATGCACTATTTTTTTGATATAATTAACCACAAACCCAGGTAGCATTTTTTTCAGTTTCGGATTTTTATTGGCAATCGCTTGGTCAATATTTATTAGTGTCTCTTTTTTTTTAGAACTCATTGCTTGTTTCTTGGAAATTTTCATCAAAGTTAAAAAAATAATAATATTTTTTAATTTTTTTTGAAAATTTGCTCTACCCACCAATATATCAGGGAATTAAGGATAGCAATTAGTATAGCTTGCTTTACCGTAATATTTTGCAAACTGCTGATTATTAACAAGTTATTAATTTTTAACAAGTGTCATAAAATGTCATAAAGTGTAGATAGGTGTTTGAAAGTGTAAAAAAAAGTGTATCTTTGCAATAGAATTTATACCCCTAGTTCTGATAATGATAAGTTTCATTGGCGATTATACCGGCAAAGTGGATGCAAAAGGACGGGCAGTTTTGCCCTCCGCATTCAAAAAACAGGCTCCTGAGTCTGTTGCTGGTAAATTCGTGCTTAAGAAAGACACCTTTGAAAACTGCCTAATCCTCTATACCGCAGAGGAGTGGGAAAGGCAGAATGCAATTATCCGAGCAAAATTTAATCCCAACATACGGAAGCACAATTTATTTCTTAGGGAATATTTTAGAGGCACTGCAGAAGTATCTTTAGATAGTGCTGGGCGAATTTCAATTCCTGTAAAACTGAGAGAATATGCAAAGATTGAAAAAGAAATCTATTTCTGTGGGCAGGATATGAAAATTGAAATTTGGTCGAAATCCGCTTACGAAAGCATTGAGCAAGCCCCCGAGGATTTTGCATTGCTTGCCGAGGAGCTATTTGGAAATGATAATTCTCAATAGCTAAGTTAATCACTATTTCAATTTTATAAAAGCCCTAAAATGCAAGCCCAATACCACATACCTGTTTTGCTCAAAAAATCTGTTGATGCCTTAAATATAAAGGCTGGAGGCATTTATATTGATGCTACTTTTGGCGGTGGTGGGCATTCCAAAGAAATCCTTAAAAGAATGGACGGTGGAAAATTAATTGCCTTTGACCAAGATTTAGATGCCGAAAAAAATGCAGCGGTTTTAAGCAACAAGTTCCCTGACACCTTTTTATTTATCAGGAGTAATTTCCGGTATATTAAAAATTTCTTGCGGTTTTTAAATATCGAGAAAGTAGATGGCGTACTTGCCGATTTGGGGGTGTCCTCACATCAGTTCGATACTGCTGAAAGGGGCTTTTCGTTTCGTTTCGATGCCAATTTAGATATGCGTATGAATAAGCAAGCACTAAAAACAGCGGCTGATATTGTAAATACTTACACGCAAAATGAGTTGGAATTTTTATTTAAAAATTATGGGGAGTTAAGAAATGCCCGAAAAATTGCAATAGCAATTGCTTCGCAAAGGAAAAATGAAAATATTTTAACTTCTGCCCAGCTTGCCCAAACGCTAGGTCGTTTAGTGCCAAAGAAAATGGAGCATAAATTTTTAGCACAAATATACCAAGCCCTCCGCATAGAAGTAAACAAAGAGATGGAGGCACTAGTTTTTTTTCTTGAAGATTTACCCAATTACATAAAAGAAGGCGGTAGGCTTTCGGTGCTTACCTACCACTCGCTAGAAGACCGCCCGGTAAAGAGGTTCATGAAAACAGGAAATGTAAAAGGACAACAAGAGAAAGATTTTTATGGTAAGCTTTTAACCCCATTTAAACAACTATCAAATAAGCCAATAATAGCTTCTGAAGATGAAATAAAAGAAAATAACCGAGCAAGAAGTGCAAAATTAAGAATTGCCACAAGGGAATTAATTAACAATTAATGATATGCTAAATAAAAAAAAAATACTGACCACCCTCTTGGACGGCACTTTACTATCCGACCTATTTTCTAGGCATATTAAATTTATTTTTGTACTAACACTACTTACTCTTATACACATTACCAATAGAATGAATGCCGAAAAGATATATATAGAAATTGCCGCAGTTAAATCTGAAAATAAAATTTTGCAAACCGCAGCAGCACTTTCATTATCAAAACTAATGTTTGCAAGCAAAGAATCCGAGGTACTAAAATTAGTTAAAGAAAAAGAACTCAAATTATACTCCCCGTCCAAGCCCCCTTACACCGTTTATATACCTAAAAAATGACACCCGTAAAAAATAATACAAGGCTACAAATAAATATTAGAGTCGGGGTACTCCTTTCTCTTTTTATACTATTTGGGGTACTAATTTTAGGCAAAATTATTTACCTACAGTATTTTGAAACCGAAAAAGACAGGGCAGAAGCCAACAACTACACCTACGAGGAGAAAATAATGTCTGAAAGGGGAAGCATTTATGATGCAAAAAATAAACTTTTGGCAACATCGGTAAATACTTATGATATTTACATGGATTTAGCAGTAAAACCACTAACCAATAAAATTTTTAACGACAATATTGATTCGCTTTGTTTCCTACTGGGCGAAATGTTTTATGCAGACTCTATTACTGCCGAAGACTTTAAAACCCGCCTTACCGAAGGGCGAGAAAAGAAAAGACGTTTTGTTGAGATTGCAAAAAACCTATCCTTCGAAGATTACTTTAAAATCAGGAAATTCCCAATATTTAGGCGGGGACAATACAAAGGAGGCTTTATTGTACACAAAGAAACAACACGGGAGCTTCCTTTTAAACGCCTTATGTACAGAACAATAGGCGACATGAAAAAAGATGACATCATAAAAACTTGGCACGGAAGAGTCGGACTAGAAAAATATTACGAACCTATTTTGGCTGGTATCCCTGGCTCGGGCTGGATGCTAAAATTACCCAATAGTTCAAAAATGCCAGTAAGCGGAATAGATTATACCGAAGCCCCCATTCCAGGGAAAGATTTAATCTTGGGCATTGATATTAACCTACAAGATTATGCCCACAAAGTGCTTGCAAAGCAATTAAAAAAGCATGACGCAGAATACGGCGTAGTTATTCTAATGGAAGTAAAAACAGGCAACGTTGTAGCCATGGTAAACCTCCAGCAAGACCGAACTGACACCCTTAATACCGTTTATACAGAGCAGTTTAACCATGCAATAGCCTCAAACCTAGAACCCGGCTCTACATTTAAACTCCCAATTATGATTGCGGCAATGGAAAATAGACCAAACATGAGTTTAACAGATACTATTAATGTAGAGAGGGGCTACAAAAAATATGGCAATTTCGTATTTCGAGATTCCTACTTTTATGGCAACACAAAAAAAACAATATTCGATGTATTCAGGCACTCATCAAATGTAGGTATGTCAAAAGTTA
Source organism: uncultured Chlorobiota bacterium (assembly GCA_947311265.1). Lineage (GTDB taxonomy): Bacteria > Bacteroidota > Bacteroidia > Bacteroidales > JAADGE01 > CAMZKQ01. The sequence continues at coordinate 6,859 of CAMZKQ010000192.1, forward strand.
CAACACGCTCTTACGGAACAGATTATAACGCATTTGCCGACCACCTGTATGCAATGGGCGTGGTACAAAAATGCCAAATTGATATTGAAGGCGAAGAAAGGCCATACATAAAATCAAGCACCAGTAAAGACTGGTCAACAGTTACTATTTTACAAATGTCAATTGGGTACGAAGTAAGGCTTTCCCCCATGCAGCTATTAACTTTTTATAATGCCGTGGCCAACAATGGAGTAATGCTTAAACCTAGGCTAGTAAAGGCCTACGCCAAAGATGGGGAAATAATAGAACACTTGCCAATAGACACTCTCAACCATGCCATCTGCACACAAGAAACCCTACATAAAGTACAAAAATTACTACTTGCCGTAGTCGATAGCGGCACCGCAAGAAGTATCCGCACAAAGCGCTATAAAATTGCAGGAAAAACAGGCACCACAAAATACTACGAAGAAGGCGTTGGCTATGGCGGCGAATACAGAGGCTCATTTGTTGGTTATTTCCCAGCAGATAGACCAAAATATTCCTGCATCGTAGTTATAAATCGCCCAAAAGGCGATTATTATGGAAGTAAAGTCGCCGCCCCAGTGTTCAAAAAAATTGCCGACAAACTGTACTCATACGACCCAGATATGAACACAAAACCACTTAAAAAGAAAAAAATAGCAGAAGCTCCAATCTCTAAAAATGGACATAAAAAAGATACTGATTTTGTACTAGAAAGTTTAAATTTCAGCTCTGAAAATGCAGAACCCATTAACTCGGAATGGGTAAAAACAGCAAAACTTAAAAACACTATAGCCTATAAAAATTACACAATAAGGAAAGGACTAACCCCCTCGGTAAAAGGAATGGGAGCAAAAGATGCCATATTCCTGCTAGAATCACTAGGACTAAAAACAAAAATTAAAGGCAGAGGAACGGTAAAAAAACAATCCATTCCACAAGGACGGAAAATAAAAAAAGGAGCAGTTATAAGGCTTACATTAAAATGAAATTAGAGAACTTAATAAAAAGCATACACCCAATATCCGTAATCGGGAATACCGATGTACAGATAGCTTTGCTTACGCAAGATTCTCGTGAGGCAAAAACAGGCAGCTTATTTATTGCTCTAAAAGGCACAAAAAATGACGGGCATAAATTCATAGAAAAAGCAATCGCCCAAAAAGTAACCGCAATTCTATACGATGCAGAAATCCAAATCCCAAAAACAAAAACTACATTTATAAAAGTAGAAAATTCGGCAAAAGCCTTAGGCATTATCGCCTCAACTTTCTACGGAAACCCTTCCGAAAAATTAAAACTCATAGGCATTACAGGCACTAACGGAAAAACCACAACAGCAACATTATTATATAAGCTATTCCAAGATTTAGGCTTCAAAACAGGGCTAATTTCCACCATAAAAAACTATATCGGCGAGCAGCCCCTCAGTACAAAACTGACAACCCCCGATGCAATCACCCTCAATCAACTGCTTGCACAGATGGCAGAAGCAGGCTGCCAATACTGCTTTGCAGAAATCAGCTCACACGCCATAGCACAGCACCGCATTGCAGGACTCTCCTTTTCAGGTGGGATATTTTCCAACCTTACGCACGACCATCTGGACTATCACAATACTTTTTCAGAATACCTGAAAGCAAAACAAACATTCTTTGATAATTTGCCCAAAAACGCCTTTGCACTCACCAATACCGACGACCGAAACGGCGAAATAATGCTACAAAATACAAAAGCAGCTAAACACAGCTACGGACTAAAATCTGCCGCCGAATTTCATGCAAAAGTATTAGAAACCCACTTTGAGGGCACACTATTAAACCTCTGCGGCAGGGAGATTTGGAGCTTACTTATTGGCGAATTTAATGCCTATAACGTCTTGGCAGCATACGCAACCGCCAGCTTACTTGGCATTGATACCGAAAAATGCCTTGCCGGGATAAGTGCATTGCAAGCCGCCGCAGGGCGATTCCAGACCATCAGCAAAAACGGCAAAATTGCCGTGGTGGACTATGCCCACACCCCAGATGCACTCAAAAACGTAATTACAGCCATCAATAAAATCAGAAATAAAAGTACAAATTTAATCACCGTCTGTGGTGCAGGTGGCAATAGAGATAAAACAAAACGCCCAGAAATGGCAGCCATTGCTTCGCAACAAAGCACAAAAACAATCCTCACCTCCGACAACCCAAGAGACGAAAATCCAGAACAAATTATTGAAGATATGTACGCCGGAGTTCAACCAGAAAACAAACCCAAAGTACTAAAAATTACCAACAGAAAAGAAGCCATACGCACAGCAGTAATGCTTGCCCAAAAAGGAGATATTATCCTCATCGCAGGAAAAGGACACGAAAATTATCAGGAAATTAACGGCGTAAGAGAACCATTTGACGACGCAGAAGTAGTAAAGGGAATTATGAAGTAGTAAGTAGTAAGTATTAAGTAGTAAGTAGTAAGTAGTAAGTAGTAAGTATTAAGTAGTAAGTATTAAGTAGTAAGTGGTAAGTATGACAATTTAGAGATGAAAGAAGATGCAATTAAGATAAAAAGTTTTGATTTTGCTGTGAGGGTTATTAGGCTATATAAAATACTAATTTCCGAAAGAAAAGAATATGTAATGAGTAAGCAGTTATTACGCTCTGGCACTTCGGTTGGGGCAAATGTACGAGAAGCAAGAAATGCAGAAAGCAAGGCTGATTTTATTCACAAATTAGCAATTGCTCAGAAAGAATGCGATGAAAGTCGCTACTGGTTAGAGCTTTTACATAAAACAGAATATATAAATAAAATTGAATTTGAAAGTTTGCACAACGATGCAACAGAAGTATTAAAATTAATTAAAAGTATAATAGTTACGACAAAAAGAAACCTTAAAATTAAGTCCTAAGAACAACTTACGACTTACAACTTACAACTTACAACTTACGACTTACAACTTACAACTTACAACTTACAACTTACGACTTACAACTTACAACTTACAACTTACGACTTACAACTTACGACTTACAACTTACGACTTACGACTTACAACTTACAAAAAACCTATAATTTTTAAAAACAAAAATGCTATACTACCTATTTGAATATCTGCAACAATTTAACTTTCCCGGGGCGAGGCTTTTCAGCTACATATCGTTCAGGGCGGCATTGGCTGCACTATTTTCGGTAATGTTTGCACTGATTTACGGAAAAAAAATAATTCGCCTACTACAGAAAAAACAAATTGGAGAAACCATCAGAGATTTAGGACTAGAAGGACAATATGCCAAAACAGGCACACCCACAATGGGCGGGATAATCATAATAGGAGCAATCGTAATCCCCGTTCTGCTATTCGCAAAAATAGATAATATATACATCATTTTGATGCTCGTAACCACCCTATGGATGGGCGGTATCGGCTTTCTGGACGATTACCTAAAAATAAAACACAAAAATAAAGACGGACTCGCAGGGCGAAAAAAAATATACCTACAAGTAATACTTGGGCTAATCGTAGGGCTTACCTTCTACCTCAGCGATGAAATTCAAATCCGAGAAAATCCGCAAGCATCAGTACTCACAGAAACAAGCACTATCGTGCAGGACACCTACCCCTCCCGTATCGACAAGCCCCTAAAAACAACAATCCCATTCGTAAAAAGCAACGAGTTTGACTATGAATCAGCATTTACATTCATGGGCGACACCAGCAAGGTCTGGGCATGGTTGGGCTTCATTATTTTAGTAATAATCATCATTACCGCCGTATCCAATGGGGCAAACATGACCGATGGGCTCGATGGGCTGGCAGCAGGCACCTCCTCCATAATTGGCGGAACGCTCGGTATTTTTGCCTACGTTTCGGGTAACCTAATCTTTGCAGACTACCTGAATATCATGTACATACCCAACATTGGCGAGCTGGTAATTTTCGCCAGTGCATTCATCGGAGCAACCGTCGGGTTTATGTGGTACAACTCCTTTCCAGCACAAGTATTTATGGGCGATACAGGCAGCCTTGCCCTTGGCGGGATAATAGGCGTATTTGCCATATTGCTCCGCAAAGAACTACTGATACCACTACTTGCAGGTATCTTTTTGATAGAAAATATATCGGTAATGCTACAAGTTTTTTGGTTCAAATACACCCGAAAAAAATATGGCGAAGGGAAACGCCTATTTTTAATGGCACCTATCCATCATCATTACCAAAAAAAAGGAATACCCGAACCCAAAATAGTAACCAGCTTTTTAATTATTGGGATATTATTGGCAATACTTACCATTATAACACTGAAATTGAGATAGATAAACATTGAGTAAGTAAGTAATAAATAGAACTAACATGCCCAAAAACAAAAAAATAGCAATACTCGGTGCAGGCGAAAGTGGCACAGGAGCAACAATTTTGGCAACAAAAATGGGCTTTGAAGTCTTCGTGTCCGATTTTGGGGAAATAAAAGAAAATTACAAGCAAGAAATTACCCAATGTGGAGCAAGTTGGGAAGAAGCAAAGCACAGCGAAACAAAAATACTATCTGCCAATGAAATAATAAAAAGCCCCGGCATACCCCAAACTGCACCCATCATAAAAAAAGCCATTGCCAAAGGCATTCCGATTATATCGGAAATTGAATTTGCAGGGCGATACGCCAAAGGCAAAAAAATCTGCATTACCGGCAGCAACGGGAAAACCACCACCGCAGAAATGCTCTATCACATTTTCAGCAAGGCAGGCAAAAATGTTGCCCTTGCCGGGAATATTGGCAAATCCTTCGCCCGCCAAGTGGCTGAAAAACAAGCCGAATATTATATACTCGAACTCAGTAGCTTCCAGCTCGATAATATGTACAACTTTAAAGCAGATACTGCAATACTACTCAATATAACCCCTGACCATTTAGACCGCTATGGCGGAAAATTTGAAAACTACGCCCAGTCAAAATTGAGAATCATACAAAATCAAACCGAAAAAGAACATTTTATTTATTGCTCAGACGACCCCGAAACTATGAAAATTATAAGAAAAAAAAACATCACTGCAAAAGAATACCCTTATTCGGTAAAAGAAAAGAAAAATAATACAGCATACCTCGAAAATAATACAATGGTAATAGATACAAAAAATCATATATTTACACAAGAAGTACAAACACTTGCTTTGCAAGGCGAACATAATATCGGAAACTCTATGGCTGCTGGTGTAGCTGCAAATTTGGCCGAATTGCGTAGCGAAATTTTAAGAGAAAGTTTTGCCTCATTTAAAGGTGTACCACATCGGCAAGAAGTGGTAGCTACTGTTTGGGGGGTTAAATATATTAATGACTCCAAGGCAACCAATGTTAATGCTGTATGGTATGCTTTACAAAACACGGATAAAGGCACAGTACTGCTCCTGGGCGGAGAAGATAAAGGCAATGATTACAATGAAATTAAAGATTTGGTACGCCGAAAAGTAAAAGCAATTATTTGTATTGGAGAGGACAATTCGCCTATCCATGCTGCTTTCGCTGATATTATTGTACTTTACGAAACAGACACTATACAAACGGCCGTAAAACTGGCCTATGAAATTACAGAAAAAGGAGATACAGTATCGGTAGGATAAGTTTTTGTTACATCCTCTGGGCTAATAGATTTTGCTTTTACCTTTGTATTGATACCTCTAAATGCTGTTCCACTGTGACAAGAGTCTAA
>CAMZKQ010000193.1 GCA_947311265.1 uncultured Chlorobiota bacterium
AATGACCGGAGATGGTACTTACGGAAAATTAAGAATAAACAATAATGCAGGCGTAGTACTTCCAGTAGGAAATACCCCTTTTATTAAAGATTTCCTAAAACTAGAAGCAGGCGTACTTAACATTGGTGGCAATATCCTAACATTAGGAATTAACTGTGTTATCCAAGAAGCCAACCCATTTGGCACTAACAACATGATAGGCACAAACGTTTCTTTTTCCGATTATGGCGTAAAAAAATTCTATCCCGCAGGAGCAGGAAACTTCACATTCCCAGTAGGCTCGGTTACAGGGATTGCAAAGAAATACACACCAGTAGTTACAGCTTTTACACAAAACACTAGCGGAACAGCAGCACTCACAGTAAAACCTGCCGACGAAATTCACCCTACAATTGTAGAAGACTCCGAAGGAGCAGACCCCGCCATTGTAGATGCAGACAACGTACTACAATACTACTGGGTACTAAAAGCCGAAAACTTTACAGACGTAATAGGTACAGCAGAAATGTACTATACTGCCACCGACGTAAAAGTAACAGCACCATACACAGTACTAGACTACATCACCGCAAAATTACTAAACAACGGCTCGGGCAACTGGAACAAATTTGACGACGTAAGCAAATTCGACGAAGTAAACCTAAAACTAATCTTCGATTTTGCTACCGCAGCAGATGTGGATATATCTGGCGATTACACCGCAGGCGTTGACCGTTCTTCATTCCTTGGAGCAATACCCGATAAAGTACCAGAATATGTATCCAACGGTACCGGAGGTGCAATGGACTGGCACACTGCAAGCACTTGGCGTGTAGATAACGGAGTAGGTACAATGGTACTACCAGCAACACTTGGCTTACCAGACATTCCCAACGGAGCAAGAGTAAAAATACTACTGGGCGACCGAGTAGAAACAATCGCCAATTTCATCAATGCCTACTCGACCAATTTACTCGGAACAGTAGCCGTTGGAACAACATTTGGCAACCGACTAGGCAACGTAACAGGTACAGGAAAACTCTACACCGAAATAGGCTCACTCCCCGGCGGTTTCTACAATGCTTTCTTAGCAGTAACTGGCGGAACACTCGAATTCGGAGGACTTACAGATTACAGCATACTTAGTAATATCCCACAAATAAACCACGTTATTTTTAGTGGAATAGGAAAACGAGAATTACCAAATATAGACCTAATCGTTCTAGGCAACTTTGCCATAGACGGCACAAATGCAACACTAAATGTAATCAACGAATTTGATACAAAATTAGATATTCATAAAAATATCCTATACAATACCGGCTCATTCGATGCAGGTATAGGTGCATCAGCAATTGTAGAACTAAACGGTACTACTGGCTTACAAACCCTTTCGGGAAGCGGTGGATTTACAGGAAGCAACGCTTTCAACCACGTAATTATCAATAACACCAACGGAATTACAATGTCAATTCCAGCAGATATTGATAACAGCCTTACTTTTATAGACGGGGTAATCCGTACCGATGCCGTAAACATTTTAAAACTCACTAACTCACTACCAACAGTAGTTACAGGAGCAGGAACAAATAAATTTGTAGATGGCCCTTTGAGTAAAAGTATTAATTCTAGTCAAGATTTTGATTTCCCTATTGGAAATGCCAATCGCTACGGTAACGCTTGTGTAATAAACTCATCAGTTTCAAACTACTGGATAGGCCAATACTACAACCACAACCCGAACGACGACAGTTACGACCCAACCTCTATTGTTGCACCAATACAAATTGTTAGCGACAACGAGTACTGGCGAATCAACAGCACAGTAGCAGCAACTGCAAAAGTAAAAGTGCGTTGGGACGCACTTAGCGGTAACTTCTCCGACGATGCACACCGAGTAGATTTACGCCTAGCAGAATGGCAAGCCCTTGCCACAGACGCTTGGGTACAAGTTGATGCAGCAAACACAATTACAGGAACTGCTGCCGCAGGAACTGTTACCCAAAACACCAACACCACTACATTCAACGAATTTGGAACAGGCAACTTCTTCTCAATAGCCACCGTGTATGTACCCCTCACTTACGACTGGGAAGGCGATGTATCAACAGCATGGGAAACAGGAGGCAACTGGGCAATAGGCGCTGTACCATCAGGTTTAGACGATGTTACCATAAACACCATTGTAACATTTGAACCAACAATTAGTTCAGCAGCAGAATGCAACGAAATAGTATTAGCAGCAGGAAGAACCCTTACCATTTCCCAAGGAAACTCACTAACGGCCAACGGCAACTTCACATTTAATGGTACTATGAACCTAAAAACGCCAGCTGGCGAAGGACCATCTGCATCATTTATAGACAACGGCACCATTCTGGGAGCAACAGGAGTTATCAATGTAGAACGCTTTATTTCTGCCAGCAAATTCCACTACATATCATCGCCAATACAGGCAGGAGGAAATGCAGCAAGCGACCTATTTACACAAAGCAACCCTTCAGGCAACTTCAATGCCAACTTCTATACTTATGACGAAACATTTGATTTAGACGGTAACCCATTAACTGCACCAGCAGGGGCATTCGACTCCGACAACCTTGTTCCCGGCTGGGCATACGCTTACCCAGACCAAGTTACCAACGTACCAATGGCAATAGAAAAAGGCTACGCCTTCTGGACAGACCAAAACCAAACCATTACATTCACAGGAAATCCTACCACAGGAAACGTAGTAATCAACGGTTTAACGCTAACAGAAAACGACGTATTCGCAGACGTACTCCCTAACCATTACGATGGTTGGAACTTAATAGCCAACCCATACCCATCAGCAGTAGATTGGGACATCGCCAAAGCAGACAGAACCAACCTAGACGATGGTATCTACGTTTGGGACGGCAACCAATATGCCGCTTACGCAGCAGGAATACAAGGCGGTAGTGGAAACCTTAGCAATAAAATTTCCCCAATGCAAGCCTTCTTCGTACACGCAACAGCAAACACAGGTGGAGTAACCCTCAAAAATTCGCACAGAACCCACTCTTCGGACAACTACCTTAGAGCACCGCTTGACGAAAACAACGAGGCAATGCCATTCTTTATCCGATTAAAAATGGAAGCCAACGGTTTTTCAGACTATGCAGCCATCTACTTTACATCAAACGCAACAGAAGGCTTTGACTCCAACACCGATGCTTACCGACTATTCAGTAGCGTAGCAACTGTACCACATATCTACACCAAAACATCTACCGACAGCACCCCACTATCAATAAACACACTACCACATACCGCAATGGAAAATGTAACTGTACCATTAATTGTAAAAATAGGGCAAGCCGGAGATTACACACTTTCGTTAGACGAATTTAATTTTGAAAACCACAACGTTTATTTTATTGATAAACTCAATGGTACAGAAATTGATTTGAACAACCAAACACTACAAAACTACGCATTCTCTTGCAACGCAGGCGAACTCGCAGATAGATTCGAACTAAGAGTATATCAAAACCACGCACCATCTACCGAAGGGCTTATTCCAAATATGGAAACCCCAGTAGCACAAGAGTACAACTATACTTTCGATGAAAATTTATTTAGAGATACCGACGCAGGCGACAGCATGACTTACACCGCAACACTTGCCAACGGGCACTCACTACCAACATGGTTGGTATTCAACGCCCAAACGCGCAATTTTTCTGGCGAACCCACTACGCCTACAATTTACGACATCGTAGTAACAGCCACCGATAGGCTAGGCGAAACCGCAACAGAAGAATTTACACTTACAGTAAGCAATGTAAACGGACTGGACGAGCTCTCCAACAAAATAGAGATTTACCCCAACCCAAGCACCGACTTTATCTTTGTAAAACAAGCCAACTCTAGCGATAAAATTCTCAGCATTTCGCTTACAGATATTTCAGGAAAAGTAATCTACAAAACAAACACCAACAGCAGCAATACAAAAATTGATGTTTCAAAGTTTGCCGCAGGAACTTACTTTATAGAAATACAAACACAAAGCAAAAAAATCATAGACAAAATTGTAATACAAGACTAACGATTTTTAACCCTTTATAATTAAAAAAAGCCCGATAATTTTATTATCAGGCTTTTTTTTGTAGTTTAGTAGAACAAATACTTTTTTTAAAAAAAAGTATTAAAATAGAAATTATTGCCAAATTCATACAAAAAAATCCAGATTATGAAAAGACTTTTACTCCTTACACTAAGCACTTTACTATTGTCCCAAACTTCCTTTTCACAACTATCCATCGCCACCGACAATTTTGATACCCCCGCAAATTGGACACTTAACACAGCAGTAGCCGCCCCCATAAACGCCATTGTACCCGGAGCAAACTCAATGCTTTTAGGCACAGCCACAAACGACAATCGGTGGATAATAAACAACGTCTATGCCAATGCCTCATACAATTGCCTAGGAGCAACAATTCCTGCTGGCAACGTAGCTGCACAGCCCGCAGGGATACCCAATGCCAACAGCAACTACCTACACATGATAGCCGATTGCTCCATACTCGCTGGCGAACTCAATGCCAGTTACAACGGCTCATTACAAAATCGACACCGAACATTTGCCTTTATGAATACCGATTTCTCCACCTTGGGTTACTATTCAGTTAATTTTTCCTACTGGAACTTCCAAGCCAATGGCATCTCGGTATATTACAGCACAGATGGCGGCACAAGTTGGAATTTCCTCGAAGACACCTTTAACAGTGGTACATGGGGAAAAAGCAACATCACAAATGCAGCCTTCGACAACAACGCCACCCTTCGCTTTGGCTTCCTTTGGGACGATGACGCCGCTGGCGGAAACGATTATCCCTCTATTGATGCCCTAGAACTAACAATTCCCACTTTAAAATGCAATTTCTTTGCAGATATTACAACCATTTGCGAAGCAAACAACGATACCGTTACCTTTACAAATTCCAGTAGCCCAGTCGATTTTAGCAGCTCACAAACGTGGTCGGTTAGCCCAGGCGTTGCCGGTGTCGATTGGCTATTTGTGCCACCTTTCAACGCCAGCTCGCAAAGCCCACAAATACAATTCCTTACAGCAAATACATACACCGTAGAACTCAGCTTTTCTCGCCCTGTAACTGCCGAAGCATTAACAAAATCAACAACAATAAACGTAATTGCAGGTTGCCAATGCACAAGTGGAGGCGGCACTACCGTAATTTTAGACGAAGACCCCAATTTAGCTAATTGGGCTTTAACTAACAGTGCACATGGAAACTGGGCAACCGCACCACAAGCAGGAAATTCAAATGCTCCCAACCCGGCAGGGGCAGAAGCATGGTGCCTCAACCCGACCGGAAGTAATGCTAATGGCTCTTTTGCAGAAATGCTAAACAATACAAATTTAGACTTTTCCGCAGCAGGTACTTATGAACTAACTTACGACATCTATAATGAGAGCTTTACAGGTTTTCTGGGGAGTTATCAAAATACACTCGAAGTATATATTTCAACAGCAGGTGCCGCTGGCCCTTGGGTACTTATAGATACGCATAACACTAGCACTGGTGCAGCTTGGGAGGCACAAACTGTAAACCTTGATGCTTATGCTAGCACCACAGCAACAGTAAGAATCAAATTTAAAGGCACTCGCTCAATGGCAACAGGTGCCTTTGCTGGTCTTGAAGGAGCTTGGGATTTAGGACTTAATGATATTAGAATTGAAAAAACAACCGCAGGTGGCGGTTCTGGCTCAGGACCAACCGCCCAAGTAGCAGTTACCACAGGAGCAGTACCTTCTTGCACAGGCGACAATGTAGAATTTACTTGCAATACCTCCAACTTAGGAGGCGGTGTTTCTGTATCCAACTACCAATGGTTTATTGATGGCACTTCGGTACAATCTGGTGCAGCAGCAACATACAGCACCGCAGGGCTTGCTAACGGAGAATCATTAACCTGCCAAATCACCCTAGCCGGTGGCACTTGTGCCGGCCCTTTCGAATCCGAAATTGTACCTATTACAATGTATAATTCTGCTACCGCAGCAGTTTCAATAGATGCCAATCCGGGCGGTAATTTTTGCATTGGTACAAATGTTACCTTCGATGCCACCCCAGTAAATGGTGGCGGAGCAGAAACTTACCAATGGTTTCTAAATGGCATAGCACAAAATATCGGCAATACATTTTCCTCCGCAGCTTTGGCTGATGGCGATATCGTTTCTGTAAATATGACCTCTTCCCTACCTTGCCTAACAAGCAACCCAGTAAGCGACTCCTACACAGTATCCACAGCAGCAGCACCAAATACAGCATTAGCCATTGCAACAGCAAATGTTTGCGATGGTTCAGATGCTCAAATCACAATTACAAATGCCCAAAACACCTTTGTATATAAGGCCATCAAAAATGGTACTGATATTATTGATTTTCAAACAGGCACAGGAGCAAATTTAACGCTAACAATACCCTCTGCCAATTTAAGTGTTGGCACAAATACATTTGCGGTTACCGTTTACAACGGTACTTGCGAAACAGAAATGGATAACAGTACAATTAGCATCACAGTTGCCGCCTCGCCAGATAATTCCTTAGCTGTTGCTGGAAATGCAATTTGTGCAGGAGAAAACGGCACACTCACAATAACAAATGCCCAAAATGGCATGGATTACGAAGCATTTAACGGACTCGTTTCTCTGGGAACGGTTACAGGAACTGGGGCAGATGCAACAATTACAGTCCCTAGCGGAAGTTTAGCAAATACAATATCAGGCATTACATTTACTGCC
>CAMZKQ010000194.1 GCA_947311265.1 uncultured Chlorobiota bacterium
CACCACCACCACCACCACCTGGCTCTCAATACCATGTTACAATCAACGGTGCTCAGCAAGGCCCCTTTGATATGGCAACTCTTGGGCAAATGATTGCACAAGGGCAAATAAAAAAACAAACTTTCGTTTGGAAAAACGGAATGGCAGGCTGGGCAGCCGCAGAAACAGTCCCAGAAATACTTGGTCTATTTGGAGCAGTGCCTCCACCACCACCGCCTCCACCGCCAATGTAAATGCTAATTGACCAAGCTATAAACCGCTTCGTAAAAGATAAAATTATAACACCACCTTCCTTATTTAGGGTTGGTGGTGTTTTTTTTAGAACGATTTACAAACTGCAACTAAGCCTATTATGGGTTAATATTTAAAACTACTTTCCGATAAAAATTCTCGCAGTATAGATGTTGGTGGGATTTCTGTTTCGTTGATAGACTCGAAATAGGATAAAAATTTTAGCAATCTCTTAGCTTCTGCATATTCTGGTTTATCTTGGTGGATTGCTTTTAATAATGGTTCGGCGTATTTTTTCATAACACCGAGTTCGTACAAAAGAGCAGAATTGAACATTACATCGGCATTTTCCTGATAAGGAAAAATATTGAGTTGCTCCCCACGCCTTACGCTGTCCCAGCGTTTTAGTGTTTCATAAGCAGAGTAGTTGCGGTATTTGTAATCCCGTATCATTCTGCGAATGAGGCGGTTATCTGTTGTAGGGATTCTATTATGCCCATCAATACCGATTTGTGTAAGTGCCGAAATATAGACGCTAAATTTTGTTTTATTATCAATTTTATCCGTTAGTTTAGGGTTTAGGGCATGTATGCCTTCGGCAATAATAATTGTATCCTTGTCAATTTGCAGTGTGGTGTCATCGTAATATCGCTGCCCAGTTTCAAAGGAAAATTTTGGCATTTTTACAACTTCGCCAGCTTGCAGTGCAATAATATTTCGATTAAATTCTTGCGTATCAAGGGCATCAATTGTTTCAAAATTATACTCCCCATTTTCGTCTAGAGGTGTGTCTTCTCGGTTCACGAAGTAGTTATCGAGTGCAATAGCAATTGGCTTTAGCCCTATCACCCTAAGCTGAATGGCCAAACGTAGCGAAAACGTCGTTTTTCCTGACGATGAGGGGCCTGAAACTAAGATTAAATTGGTGCCTTTTTTGTGCTTTATCATGTCTGCAATTTCGGCAATTTTTTTTTCGTGAAATGCTTCTGAAATTTTGATTAGGTCGCCCTCTTTGCCTGCAATTACCTGTTCGTTTACTCTTCCTATATTGTTGGCATTCATTGTTTTAGCCCATATTTTATGCTCCTGAAAAATGTCGAACATTTTTTCTTGTTTTATAAAAGGGCGTAAGTTTGTAGGGGCTTTTCGCCCAGGTACTCTAAGCAGCATTCCTTTTTGGTGCGGGACTAAGTCGTATAGCGTAATATAGCCAGTTGAAGGGGCTAAGTAGCCATAAAAATATTCCTGAAATCCGCCTAGCGAATAAATGGAGCTGTAGAGCGATTTACGTTGTTTAAAAAGGCGTGTCTTTTCAGGAAATTTATTTTTTTCAAAAATAGCAACGACTTCCGTTGTTAATATTTCGGTGCGTTCGAAGGGCAAATTTTGGGCAATAATTTCGTCCATTCTTTCCTTTAGTTTTTTAACTACATTTTTATCTGCACAGTTTTGCCCAATAAGTTCGCAAAAATAGCCGTTGGAAACGGTATGTTCTATCATCATTTGGGCATTGGGGAAGAGGTCTTTTGTTGCTTTCATAAGCACGTACCAAAGCGAACGCACATATACTTTTGTGCCGTCTTTGTGGGTAATATCAATAAACCGAACTGTTTTGGGTTTAAATATTTGATAGCCCAATTCCTTAAGCTCATTATTTACCATTGCGGCCAAAACTGGAAAACCAGTATTAATATTTTGGTCTTTTATAATTTGATGTAAGGAAGTGCCTAGCGGATATTTTTTTGTAACATTTGTATTCTCGCAAATGATTTCAATTTGTTGTATCATATTTTAGATGTCTTATTTTTTTCATAAAACCTTAAATTACAATATTTAAAATTAAAAACCAAAGAAATGAACCCTAAAGGCTATTTATAGTTGCTGACCATTAAAATACAGGAGTTTGGTCTAAAAAAAAGTTGCCCTACGAATTATTTTGTAAGTAATAACAAAATTACTCACAGGGAACTCAGCCGTTTTTTTTGCTTTTTAGTAGCTTATTCTACTTAAGTTTACTTTCGCTTTTTCCGCCACCACTAATAAACTTTAGTTCGGCATTAATTTTAAATTCAGATATTGATTTTGCCCCCACATAAGAGCAGGCAGACTGTACATTTTCACGTACTTTTCTTAGCAAATATTTAACGTGTCCTCTGAATGGGACGGTAGTCATCATACCCTCCACAAACTGATTTTCTTTTCCATTTTTCAGCACTAGCAGAGCCACCATATACTTTGTAGAATTGCCCATCTTTATCTTCGTAAACATCTCCGGGGGTTTCCGAAGTGCCCGAAATAAAAGACCCCATCATTACTGCTTCGGCATATTTTAGAGCTTTTGCCACATCGCCAGATGTTTTAATGCCACCGTCTGCAATGAGCTTTAAGTCTAAACTGTTAGCCTCTGAAAACTCACGAATAGACTGTAAAGCAGAGAGTTGAGGAACACCCACGCCTGTATTGTTTCGGGTTTGGCAAACAGAGCCGGGGCCTATGCCTACTTTTAAAATATGAGCCCCCCAAGCATGTAAATCGTTGGCAGCTTGTGGTGTGGCAATATTTCCGGCAATAATAACGGCATCGCCAGTATTGTTAGAATCATTTTTTATCCAACTAATCATATTTTTCATAAAAATATGATGCCCATGTGCAATGTCTATGCAAAATAACCGAGCACCAGCATCATACAAAGCATTAAACCGTTCTCTATCCACTTGATGTACACCCACTGAAACAGCGATATTATAAACGCTTGCGGGGTTGCAATATTTAGCATACTCCTGCTTTGCAGCTTCGGATTCTTCCAATAATTTTACCGCATCAAGGTAGTCTTGCACACCGTCTTTAGTAGTGTTGAAGCGGTGCAAAATGCCCAAACCTCCGTTTATAGCCATATTGTAGGCCATTTTAGATTCTGTAATTTGGTTCATATTTGCCGAAATAATAGGGAATTTGAGGATAAATTTCCCCATACTTGTGGTTAAGTCCACTTTGGAACGAGATGTAATTTCGGAAAACCGAGGTTCAATCAGTACGTCATTAAATGAAAATCCTGCCATTTTAAAAATTTAAAAGTTAAATTAATTATTTGATTGTAAGTAATTTTTTAGACCATTAAAAAGGGCTTAGCCCTTCCCAAATTTCTCATTAAAAAGATGTTCCAATGCCTTCATTTCGTCTCGTAAATCTGCTGCTTTGTTAAAGTCTAGTAATTTGGCAGCAGCCAGCATCTGCTTTCGCAGATTTGCAATCGACTTTTCCATCGAAGGGCGGGTCATGTATTTTATAACCGGTTCGGCAGCCAATCCTGACTCACGCATTTTCCTATCGGCATAATTTTTATTCTCCGCCTCTTTACTGTCCGTACCTTGTAGTACGCTTTTTGAAGTTTTATACACCTGTTTTGGGGTGATATTATTTTTGAGGTTATATGCCGTTTGTTTTTCTCTTCGATAAGTGGTTTCGTCTATGGTTTTTTGCATGGATTTTGTTATTTTATCGGCATAAAAAATGGCTAGCCCATTTATATTTCGGGCGGCTCGCCCGACGGTTTGTGTAAGCGAACGGTGCGATCTTAAAAAGCCTTCTTTATCGGCATTTAAAATAGCGACTAAAGAAACCGATGGTAAATCTAAGCCTTCTCGCAAGAGGTTTACCCCCACTAAAACGTCATAAAGCCCATTAATTAAATCGTCCATAATCTGCACACGCTCCAAAGTGTCCACATCGGAGTGGATATAGCGGGTGCGAATGCCGATTTTTTCAAAGTGTGAATTTAACTCTTCTGCCATGCGTTTGGTAAGTGTAGTTACTAAAATGCGTTCGTCTTTTTCGGCACGAGTGTGTATTTCTGCTACCAAATCGTCGATTTGGTTTAGGCTTGGGCGGATTTCTATAGGTGGGTCTAGCAGCCCTGTTGGGCGGATAACTTGCTCTACAATAATGCCTTCGCATTTTTTTAGTTCGTAGTCGGCAGGCGTTGCACTTAGGTATAGGGTTTGTTTGGTTATTTTATCAAACTCATCGAAAGTAAGTGGGCGGTTGTCCATTGCCGAAGGCAGGCGAAAGCCATATTCTACTAAATTGACTTTTCGGGAGCGGTCGCCACCATACATGGCATGTATTTGAGAGAGTGTAACGTGGCTTTCATCAATGATAGTTAAATAATCGTCGGGGAAATAATCGAGCAAACAAAATGGGCGTGTACCTGCTTTTCGCTGGTCGAAATAGCGGGAATAATTTTCGATGCCTGAGCAGTAGCCTAATTCTCGCATCATTTCTAAATCGTAGGTAACTTTGTCTTCTATTCTTTTGGCTTCTAGCCCTTTACCTTGGCTCTTGAAAAAATCGACTTGTTTTACCATATCGTCTTGAATGGTGTTTATTGAGCCGTTCAGGACTTCTTTTGTAGTCATGAAAATACTAGCAGGAAATAGCCTTATGGCATCAAAAGTTTCAATAATACTTCCATTTAATGGGTCAAAACTTTCTATATCATCAATTTCATCGCCCCAAAAGGAGATGCGAAATGCAATATCGCTATAACCGGGGAAAACATCAATGGTATCGCCTTTTACTCTGAAGTTTCCACGGTTAAATTCTACATCGTTTCTAGAGTAGAGGCAATCTACAAGCTTGTATAAAAGTTTATTTCGTACTAGTTTTTGCCCTTGCTTTAGTTCAATTATATTGGAGTGAAAGCTCTCTGGATTGCCTATCCCGTAAAGGCAAGAAACGGAGGAAACGACGATGACATCTCGCCTACCAGAGAGGAGTGATGCGGTTGTGCTGAGTCGTAATTTCTCGATTTCGTCGTTGATGGAGAGGTCTTTTTCTATGTAGGTATTGCTTACAGGCAGGTAGGCTTCTGGCTGGTAATAGTCGTAATACGAAACAAAATACTCTACGGCATTATCGGGAAAAAAATTTTTAAATTCGGCGTAAAGCTGTGCTGCGAGTGTTTTGTTGTGGCTCAAAATGAGTACTGGGCGAGCGAGTTGCTGGATTACATTTGCTGCTGTAAATGTTTTCCCGGAACCGGTAACGCCTTGTAGTATTTGATATTTTGTATTCTGCTTAAAGCCTTTTACTAGCTTTTCGATAGCTTGTGGCTGGTCGCCTGTGGGGCTAAATTCCGATTTTAATTTTAATTCCATTCTTGTTTTTGGCTATTTATTTTTTAGCAAAATACCAAATTACACCGATTATTGCAAGTACTGCCAATACGGCGAGTGTAATTTTTATCCAGCTCCAAGGGCGTTCGCCCTGCACTTCGCCGGTGCGTCCGTTAATCATAAAGCGATATACTTTTTCGTTGTAGCGATAGGCACTTAGCCAGATGGGCAGTAAAATATGTTTGAAAGTGATGTCGTTGTATGCTGTGCTTTTTGAGTTGATTCTTTGGCGGTCGCCACCAATATCACGGTTGATGTCGGATACAATTGTGGGTTCCATTTTTTGTTGGGCACTGGCATAGCCTTCTTCCAAACCAATTTGGTAAGTTTCTGATTTAAAGCCACTTAGGTATTTTGTGTCGAAAGGTACAAGGTTTTCTAAATCCCAAGGTTCTAGTTCGTGAACTAGTTTTTTTGGTAAGGTTTTACTTGCGGGAATCATTACATCATCGAAAAACCTTGATACTCTGCCGCTTACATAAGTCCAGTCGGTATGGGTTGTGGTGGTTTCGTTGCCTTCGTCGTCGGTGTCCGTTACGGTGTAGTCGTCGCCACGTTCGCCCGAGTATTGGGTGTATGTATCGGCATCGTAAGTCCAGTAGGGGGTGTAGATGCCGGCTAGTTTTTCGCTTTTGGCGTAAGTTTTTAATTTGTTTGGTGCGAACCATAATTTTTTGAGCCAATTTTTGAACATATCGTGCCCTTCTTTTTCTTTTACTTTAAAGGGCAGCATTGCTTTTGGCTGAATGACTGATGAGGTGTGTGCATTAGCGGCTACTAGTGGGTTGTCGCAAAAATCACAGGTGTCTGAAACTACGCTGGGGTCGAAAGTGGTGGAGGCGCCACAGCCGTCGCAGCTGATTGTGGTTACTTCAATTTTTACAGAGGTGTCTTCGCCTTTACGCAGAAATTCGTGAAAGTCGATTTCCTGAATTGCCTCTTTGCGAAGGGTTTCATCAACTTCAATTTTATTTACTGCCCCGCAAAATTCGCAGGTGAGGCTATCTGTTCCTGGTGCAAATGATACTTTTGCTCCGCAATTTACACAGGCTACTTCGTCTTGTTTACTTTTTTGTGGATTGGGATTTTCGTGTTCCATGTTTAAGATAGTTTTAAGAGTGTATAATTGATTGATGCTTTTAGCTTTTCTGTTTATTCTTATGCAAAATCTTATCCAAAATGGGTTGTTTTTTAATTTTATTTGTGATGTTATATATTTAGCATTAGTGCGTGTTAAACCTTAGCTAAAATAAATGCCATACCGCACTTGATGCGGTATCTGAAGCATGACCTTTATCAAAATCAATATATTTTGACTAATACTTTTCTTGATAAGTGCCTAAAATTTGATGCGAAATTGAATTTTAATTTCCGATTTATTCGGCCCATCAATTTTATCTAAGCTCGACCCAATAGTTTGCTTATCCACGTAGTGGAATTGGGCATAACGTAGCCACATATCCACACGGTTTTCAATAATTGTGTATTTTAGTGTCATGTAAGTACGCAGCCCTCGGCTAGAGTAGGCTGGGATAGAGAAACCGTATAAAATATCATTTTCGTAAGCATATATTCTTGCATTGTAAGGGGCATCGAAAAAGGCCAAGCGAAAATTAAGCGTTAGGGGAAATGTTTGTGGCGTATAAGCCACATCTTGATATAAAACAAAACCATGCTCTGCTTCTTGAATGCCTTTATTATAACGTGTAAACTCTATCCTACTTTTCATCTTTACAGTTCTGGAAAGAGAATAACTTGTATGGTAGCGAAATTGCCGCTTGGTTACTGCATCAAGGGTATTTACGCCAGTAATATCCCCCGAAGTATTTTCAAATTTTGTTTCCTGCTTAAAACGCACATACATATTTAAGTATCGGCTAGTATTATAGGCGGTTTCGATAAAAAAATCATTCCCCGCAGAAGGGCTAGTGGCACTAAACCTGAGCCACGGAAATTTGTAAGTATCGAAATAAGTAGAGATTGTCCAGTTGCGAATGGGGTGGATTTCTGCACCCAAATATAAGCCCTTTTCATTTTGGCTGCGAGAGCCTTCGGCAAACGCACTGCCATAATACGCTTGGTATCCTACTTGATAATGCCGATGCAAAGCTGAGAGTGAAATTTGAGGGGCTAATTTTACAAGCACTCCATTTAAAATAGCTAGCGAACCATTTTGGCTCATGGCCTCTTCGCCAAAGAAGAAAAAATTGTGCAAAGCCGCTTGGTAATCGACACTAAAATTCATATTAGAATTACCTTGAAAATCAAATTGGCTATATGGTTTTGTGTTTTTATTGAGCTCTGCTCCAAATTTATGTGCGATAAACGAGCCACCAATTTTTATTTTTTTGTAGTTCCAAAGTAAATTACCTCCCGAAACAAATTCAGAAATTACTTTTCTATCGGCATATTCATTGGGCTTTCGGTGCATACCTGTAATCTGAAAAGAGGACACTTCGGTAGGTATATCGGTGTCCGAGAGGGAGTCTAGCGAGGTTACGTTACCGTCGATATTTTTATAGGATACAAAGCCAGTAATATCAAAATCGCCAAGCCGAACGGTAGCACCTGTGCCACGCATAAATTTATTTTCGTCGGTAGAAGAGTACTTTTTTAGCCCTCGGTATTTTCTATTAATATTCATTACATAGGACGATTTTTTGCCGCCCAAACCCGAGGACATGACTAAGCCCTGTCCAAATTTTACTTGGTAATCGCCCACTACAATGGTTTTAAATTTCCAGATACGATTGAGTTCTAAGTGGGCAGTGTAGTAATCGAAGCCTTGTTTTTGAGTGCCTTTGAAAAACTCTTCGCCGGGGTCTTTTTCGGCAGTAAAACCAAATTTTATACGGTCTTTAAACTGGAATTTATAGCGTGTGTATTGCTTAAAACGGTCGCCCATATACCGAGCGTTTGGTTTTTTTTCTAATTCAGCATCGGAAATAGCGGTATAGCCTTTTTGTTCTTGCAGAACAAATTGAGTTCTAAGGAAGAGGTTACTTCTTCCGTATTTTAAAGCCCGCTTTAAATTTAATGGTTGCGTTTCTCCCGAGGGGGCAACGGTTACGAAAGGTAAAATGCGTAAAATATCCTTCATTGTAAAATCGCTTAGCAGTTGCAATTCGTAAATAGTGGACATGCTACCGGCATTTTCTCGGTACTCAAAAATGGCTTCTATCTGAAAATCATTAAGGAATTGAAACTGCTCTAATTGGTCCCTAGTTGCTACATTTAGGTTGAGCGGCTCTTCCATGTAGGGCAGTAGGTCGTCAAAAAGTTGGGCATAGTCTAGTTCTTCGTCGCTAGAAGCGGCAATTTCTTCAATTAGTTCTTCTAGCACTTTTTGGTCTTGTGCAGTTTGTGAAAAAATAGGCTGGTAAGCTGAAAAAAACAATAAAATAATGGGAATTAAAATGACTTTTTTCATCTGTTTCAAATTTGTATTTTTCTTAAAATAAGTGGCTTAATATTATGCTCGAAAAGATTTTGATATAACTTTATTTTTTCTTTGCCTTTGCCCATTTTTTTAGTATCGCATCTGCTTTGAGCATATTGGGGATACCAAATCCAAGGTAAGTATCAGGCTTATCGTATTGGCTACTACTTTGGCGAACGGCCTCAATAATTTCCATATTGTTGAACTCCGGATTGGCTTGCCACAGGCAAGTAACTGCACCGGCCATAATGGGGCCTGAAAAGGACGTGCCATTAGCTCCGTCTATACGCCCATTAGTGCCTTGCACGGCAGCCTGTACGCCTTGTGCACAAACATCAGGTTTTACACGCCCATCGAAAGAGGGGCCTCGGGAGCTAAAGTAGCCGTACTTGCCATCGGCACGCACTGCACCTACCGAGAGTACGCTGTCGGCATCAGCTGGTGCCGATATGTATTTCCAAGGGTCGTTGCCTTCGTTGCCAGCACTTGTAACTACAAGTATGCCTTTTGAGGCAGCAATATCTGCTCCACGAGAAATGGGGGTGGTGTTGCCGTCCATGTCGGCGTAAGTATGGTCGTTTATTTTGTCATCGAAATCGGCATAGCCGAGTGAGGAGTGTATTATATCGCAACCTAAGCTGTCTGCCCTTTCGGCAGCAGTAATGTAAAAATACTCTTCTTCAATGTACTCCGAACTGGCACGCTCGGTGCGGAAAAGCCAAAAGTTGGCTTTGGGTGCTGTGCCCACAAGCTCTCCGGGAATATTCCCGCCAATATTAGAGAGTACCATCATGCCGTGGGTATCGGCATCGTAA
The DNA here is from genome assembly GCA_947311265.1 of uncultured Chlorobiota bacterium. Lineage (GTDB taxonomy): Bacteria > Bacteroidota > Bacteroidia > Bacteroidales > JAADGE01 > CAMZKQ01. Next base: position 9,660 of record CAMZKQ010000194.1, read on the forward strand.
ACAGAGCTATCTCTATCCACAAAATCGTAAACGCCCAAAATCTGCCCGTTGGTCTGTATGCTATCAAAGGCAGGGAGTTTATCACAATGGTAAAATCCCGCATCAAGTATGGCAATGGTCATGCCTTGCCCTTGATAGCCCAAAGAGTGCAATTCATTAATATTAAGTTGGTGAGCTTGATTCTTTCCCTTGCCATATTGATATACGTCTTTGTTTTTTTCAACTGTTGTTACTTCTGGTTTTATATATTTTGGCAAAACTGCCGTGTCTTTTTTCGCTTTCTCAATTTTACCTTTTTTAAGGACAAATTTTAGTTTATCTGCTTTTTTAAGGTGCTTTTTCTTTTCGGTATAAACTACTGCAAGGTTCAACCACTTTGATGTGGCATGAATTTCAAACCCTATTTTTTTTAACTGCGTAAGGTACTCTGGGGTAATGGGTAAATCCTGTTCGGTAATTTTAATGCCATATTTGGTACGCCTATCAATGGCTTTTTGCGTAAGAAATTCCTGCGGCTTTTCTATGGAGTAGGGAGAGTTGGCTTTGTCCTTAAAATAGACAATGTAAGTATTGGGTGCAATTTTTGTAGAAGCTATTTGAGAAAAACCGGCCAAGGAAAAGATGGAAATTAATAAAATAAGTGTTAATTTTTTCATGAGTGGTAAAATTGATTGAGAATCTTTATCTTACAAAGATATTAAAATTTCTGAAATCTACTTTTTTATTTTCGATGGCTTGTTTTTTTATGTAAAATTAGGCTAAATAAAAGTATGGATTTTAGAATTTAAGGTATCTAATAAACAAAACATAAAAGAAAATAATATTCAAACCGTTATGAAAACACCTATGAAAAGTACTGTAAAATTAGGATTACTATTGAGCTTATTAGTGCTACTTTCGCCAATGCTAAAAGCACAACAAAGCCCCCAACTTACACCAGCAGGCGAGAAACCGCTTAAAGCAGAAACCGTAAAAATTGAAATTGAAGTATTGGGCAATATCGCTCGTACTACGTTAGATATGACTTTTTACAACCCTCACAACAGGGTGCTGGAAGGCGAATTAAACTTCCCACTTGCCCAAGGGCAATCTGTAACTCGCTTTGCCTTAGACGTTAATGGCAAACTAAGGGAGGGCGTTGCTGTCGAAAAAGAAAAAGCTCGGCAGGCTTTTGAGGCAGTAGTTCGGCAAAATATAGACCCCGGTATTTTGGAAATGACCAAAGGCAACAATTTTAAAACTCGAATTTATCCTATTCCTGCCAATGGCAGGAAGCGGGTAGTAATTGCCTACGAACACGAACTCAAGCAGTTGGCATCGGGCAACTTATATTTACTGCCTTTGGCTTTCGAGTATGAAATTAAAAATTTTAGCATAAAAGCCACCGTTTATAGTCAAGAAAAAAAACCTGTGGTTGAAAAAAACGAACTGCAAAATTTCTCTTTTAAGAACATGAAAAGTGGCTATATGGCCAATATTTCCTATAAAAACTACAAGGCCAATAAGCAGCTAGGTTTTGTACTCCCTACCGATGATAAAAAAGACATAACCATATACAGCAAGGCGACAAAAAAAGGAGATGCCGATTTTTTCTATGCTAATGTATTTATGCAAAAAGAAATTCAGAAAAAAGTATTGCCTAAAAAAATATGTATCCTTTATGACGTTTCTGGCTCGCTAGCCAAAAAGCAAAAAGCAAAAGAAATGAATCTCCTTAAATATTATTTTGAAAAAGTTTATAATGCTGATATACAGTTAGTTACTTTTAGTAACGAAATACACTCTTCAACTAAAACTGTACTTAAAGATGGGCAATGGGAGACCCTTAAAAAACAACTCGATAACCAAAATTACGATGGGGCAACGCAGCTAGGCAGTTTGGATTTATCGCAATATAATTGCGATGAGTTCATTTTAATTTCCGATGGAATTTCTAATTTTGGAAAAGCTGAAATTAAAATTACCGACACGCCTGTCATGGTAATTAGCAGCTTGCAATCTGCCGATTTTTCGTATCTAAAATATATTGCGTTGCAAACGGGCGGAAAATATATTAACCTAAAAAACAAAACCGAAAAAGAAGCATTAGAAATGCTTACTACACAAAATTACCAATTCCTAAAAGCCGAATATTCCCCTTTGCTAGTGAAGGAAATTTACCCCAATATGCCACAAAGTTTTGATAAAAACTTTTCTATCTCGGGGCAACTGATTGCCAAAAAAGCCAAAATTATTTTACATTTTGGCTTCCCCGGTAAAACCATGCAAAAAATAACAGTACTTCTGGATAAAAATGGAAAAATTAGCTCGACCAATTTGGCAGAAAATATCTGGGCAACAAAAAAAATAGAGGCACTAAATATGATGTACGAAAAAAACAAAACCCAAATTAGCCAGCTAGGAAAACGTTATAATATCATTACAAAAAACACCTCGTTTATAGTGCTAGATAGGGTAGAAGATTATGTAAAATATGAAATTACACCACCCACAGAGTTACTTGCCCAGTATAATAAAATAATAAATACAAAAGAAGCAACCGAAAATCAGGATTTTAAAGAACACCTTAATACAGTAGCCACGGACTTTGAACAAAGAGTAAATTGGTACAATAAAAACTTTCCTGAAGACAAGCCCCCTGTGGCTAAGGTAAGAACCGACTCTACGAGAATTGTCGAGAGGGGGAGTAGCACTACAAGCAGGCGAGAAGAGCGCCGGAGAAGAGTCTCGATATCCAGGCGAGAAGAGCACAACAAGAGTGCCGAAACAAATGCAAGCCCACTTGTGCTTAATGATGAATTTTCTGGGGCTAATGAGGTGGAAGAAGAGGTGGCAGAGGTCGTGGTAAGTTCTTCTCCGGAAGTTGAAAAAACAAAAGATAACAAAGGCAAAAGAAAGGCAAGCATACAACTAGCGGCTTGGAACCCTGATATGCCTTATCTTAAAACTTTGGAAAAAACAGAAGCCAATAAACGTTTTGAAAAATACATCGAACTAAAAAACAATACGGAAAAGCCCCATCGTTTTTCTTAGATGTCGCCAATTTCTTTATAAAGAAAGGCGAAAAGAAAAAAGGCTTACGCATACTCTCTAACATTGCTGAACTAAATTTGGAAAACCACGAATTGTTACGAATTTTGGCACACCGCCTAGAGCAATTGGAGTATTTTGAGCTGGCAATAGCCACTTACGAAGAGGTTGTAAAAATTAGAGGCGAAGAACCACAATCCTACCGAGATTTAGCACTTTGCCTAGCAGCAAATAAGGACTATCAGAAAGCGGCAGATATAATGTACACAGCTATTACAAAAAAATGGGATTCTCGTTTTCCTAAAATTGAAGCCCTAATGACTGTTGAATTTAATAAAATAATTACCGACGGTAATTTGCCCGCCGCCAAATACGACACTCGCCTTGTTAGCCCAATGCCCACTGATGTACGCATAGTCCTCAACTGGGATTCCGACAACTCGGATATGGATTTGTGGGTAACAGACCCTTACGGGGAAAAATGTTATTACAGCCATAAAATTACCCATACAGGAGGCAGAATGTCGCAGGATTTTACCAGAGGCTATGGCCCCGAAGAGTTTGTAATTAAAAACGCCATTGCTGGCGAATATAAAATACAGGCGAACTATTATGGCTCATCGCAGCAGCGCATTGCAGGCCCAACCACTATTTATTTGGAGTTATATACTAACTATGGCAAAAAAAATCAGCATAAAGAGGTAATAACAATGCAACTTTCCAACAAAAAAGAAGTGGTAGATATTGGGCGACTTAAATTTGAATAAATACTAAAAGTAGCTTCAAAAAGCAACCTTTTTGGCAAATTGAAGTCTTAAAGATATAAAAATCCTTATTCCGTAGCTTTTATTTTAGCTATTGGTAAATATAATTTTGATTTTAATTAATAAAATATTAGGTTTACACCTTACCATTTTAATACAACAAGCTTTTTAGAGATAACTAACAAATAAATTTACGATGAAAAAGAAACGATTATTACTGGCACTATTTGTTGCCATACTTGGCACTACAAGCCTTAAAGCACAACTCCCTGCTGGCACATATACCATTGGCACATCTGGTGACGAAAATTACTCTACAATACAAGGCGCAATATTAGCTATGAGTAATGGCATTCAAGGAAATGGTAATGTTATTTTCAATATTTCAACAGGCACATATACCAACGACTTTATTGAACTAGGAGAAATAAGCGGAACAAGTACAACTTCTAAAATAACTTTCCAAGCGGCAACTGATCTTTATTCAGATGTAACTATAAGAGGAACGGGCATTCCTATTAGTTTAAATGGAACTTCCTATGTTAACTTTCGTAACCTTACCATCATTACAGATGAAACAACTGATGCAAAAGCTATAAAATTTGAAGGGGCTTGCTATAGTATTAGCTTTTCTGATATGTTAATTTCAGGAAAAACGGTATTGAATTCAACTCTATTCTCATCTGCTTATTCGGTAATTTACCAGAACTTTAATGATGCAGGAAGCTCTTTAGCCAATACTACTTTTACTAACTGTACAGTTTCTGGTGGTACATATGGTTTTTACTTTTTTGGCGATGGACAAACGTCCAACAACGACATACACATTTCAAACTGCTCGGTAAACGACCAGGTGTACTGCTCCATTTATATGGAAAAGGTAGCTACCGCTACAATTAAAAATTGCACCCTAGAATCAGGTGCTGATGCCGACTACGTTTTTAAATCAATTGGTTCTTCTTACGTGCAACTCGATGGCAACCTTATTTTAGCAGAAAAAACGGGAACAAAAACCTGTGTTAGTTACGAAGGAGATTATTTTTATTTTACTAACAACCTACTACATAGCACAGGCGATAACTCGGGGGAAGTAAAAGGAGTCGTTTTTAAGGGTAATACTGCAACAATAAAAAACAATACTTTGCGTATGGACGATGGAAACTCCACAAGTGCAGCTATTGAAGGCTTATTTGCAGCAACTGGCATGACGGTTGAAAATAATATAATAATGGCTGGCAATACTCCTGTTTTTAAGTTTTATGCCCCTAGCGTTATTACTTCTTGTAACTATAATTGTTTTGATACTTCTAATCAAAGTTTTGCAACTATTGTTACGGGAGGTGGCTATGATTTAACTGGTTGGCAAGGCGAAGGATATGGTACTAATACAATAAATGAAAATATACCCTTTTCAGGTAATTTTGCGTTTGCAATAGGAGCAAGCTCTCCTTGCATAAATGCAGGGAACCCCAGTACCAATATATCTACTTTCCAATATGATATAAATGGAAGCGGACGAGTTTTTGGTGGAATAATTGATATAGGGGCAATGGAATTACAAGCGGTCGCAGTTACTGTAGATGCAGGAGTAGATATAGCATCTTGTGGCTCGACCACCTTAGCAGCAGGCTCTACAAATGGGTATACAGGCACATGGGCAGTTGTTTCAGGAGATGCAACTATTACAGACCTAAACTCCCCCACTACAACAGTTACAAACCTACTCCCAGGCACAACAGAACTTAGCTGGACTATATATGATGGGCTAAATGATGTAACCGACCATGTTATAATTACAAATACCCAACCTATAGTATCCACAGTTGCCGTCCCCAATTTTGCAGTTTCTGGAACTACTGCCACAATACCTCTCGTGGGCAACCAGCCAGAGGCAGGACAAACAGGTGCATGGATAGGTTCGGATATTGCTGATAGCAACAGCTACTCAACAACAGCCACTGTTACAGGCTTAATTTCGGGAACTTATACTTATAGCTACCTCTGGAAAATTACCAACAATTCTACTGGGTGCTTTGCGTCTGCTAGTATAAATGTTGATGTTACTGTTTTGGAAGCCGATGCAGGAGCAGATATTACTGTATGCGGGAGTACTGCAACAATGAGTGCGGCATATCCGTCGCAAGGCATAGGGAGTTGGTCGGTTATTTCTGGTGGTGGCGATTTTTCATCAGTAAATATGAATACAGCAGTAGTTACCAATATCCCACCCGGAGCTAATATTTACCGCTGGACAGTAACAGCAAACGGCGTTTCCACCTACGACGAAATCACCGTAACCAATAATACGCCCATCATCTCCGCAGGAGAAGATATACACCTAACCACCACCTCGGTAGGCAACCTAGTTACTACTGCAACCCTAAACGCCACAAGCCCAACAGGTAGTGGTACATGGTTAGTAATTTCAGGCGGTGCTAGTATAGAAGGGTCTAATACTATCCCAGATGCAACGGTAATAAGCCTTGCCCACGGCGAAAATGTTTTTCAGTGGGAAGTAACCGAGAACAGTTGCACCGCCACCGACCAAGTAGTAGTAACCTCAGGCTACAGCGTAGTGTCTGCCCCAAACGATGGTTCACTAGACTGGGAAGTTGCAGGCGACTGGGATTTGGGCGTAGTGCCATCAGCAGGCGACTCCGTAACCATATTTAACTGTACGGCAAGCGTTTCTGGGGGCAATGTAGAATGTACCCAATTGGTCATCGGTTCAGGCACGAACTTTGTTATAGAAGGTACAGCAAGAGCCGCCGCCGTATTTCGCACCCCATCATTAGTGGTAGAGCAAACAGCCGAGCGTTTTCCTGGCGTGCGAGGCACAGCCAATGTATATGTCCACGGTGGAGCAACGCTAATAATAGACGGCGAACCCATTGCCCGTAGCACACGAGCAGTTGCAAAGAAAGGCTTTAGAATAGGCTCTGGAGGCTCGCTAGTAGTAGAGCAAACCGCCGAACGGGGCAGTACAAGAGCCATTGCCAAATTACGAATCGGCTCTGGTCGCTCGTTAGTAGTAGAGCAAACTGCCGAGCGAACTGGGCATTCATTAGCCTCAGCCAAATTTAGAATCGGCTCAGGCGGTTCATTAGTAGTAGAGCAAACGGCCGAAAGAAATGCCGGAAACACTAACGAAGAAGCAAGTATAAAAATAAGCAAAGGCGGCGAATTTCTAATTACCAATAATAACGCCTCTTTTGCCCCAGCAATAGTAACACTGCCCTCGAAAGGAGCAATTGAAGTGGGCTCATCGTCCAGCACAGTAAAAGCAGAACTTCGCATAAGAGGCGGTTCTCTTGTTGTAGAACAAACCGCCGAACGCTCCACCCGTGGAGGCTCAAAAGCAAGGCTAAGGGTGTCTAGTGGAGGCTCATTAGTGGTAGAGCAAACCGCCGAACGAGGCGCTTCTTCGCTACACGTGCCATCGGTATCAATTAGCAACGGAACAGTCACCATAGGAACGGCCGGAGCAGTACGTAACCGCTTGGCCGCAGTGGGTTTCTATACCCGAAGCGTTGTGGTAGAGCAAACCGCCGAACGCAGCCAACAAACCGCCCCGAACTTAGTCATAAATGGCGATGCAGGCTTGTATATCGAACTGGGCAATGTCAATTCAGATTTTCCGAACATCACTTTAAAAAGAGGAGCAACCGTAACAGTAGAAGACGGTGCAGAAGTAGATTTAAACGATAGCTTTTTTAATACTAATGCCGACTTTATTTTAGAAAAAGGGGCCTCATTTATCAATAAAAATCCCAATTTAATAATAAATGCAGGGCAAAAAATAGAGCTAATTAGCCAGCACCTCAACTACGTATCATCACCCTTTTCAGATGTAAATATTGATAATTTTATAGACCTAGGCAACACCGTAAAATGGTCTGAATCAGCCGTAAACTGGGATATGGTTAATTATGGCGACCTAATGACTCCCTTAAAAGGCTTCGCTTCAATTCCTCAGAATGTGGATAATACCACCCTTTATGGGGTCTTAAACGCAGGGCAAAAACAAATCCAACTGACCAACGATGGCTCTACCGATTTAGCTGTACAAGGTTGGAATTTAGTAGGCAACCCTTACGCCTCGGCACTGGATTTGGAAAGCATGGATTTATCGGGCATGAACAAAACAATTTATTTTTACGATGCCATGAAAAAGAACTACTCGCTCTACCAAATTGGTGGTATTTCTACCAACGGAGCATCGCAATATGTGCAACCCGGGCAAGGCTTTTTTGTAAAAACAGAAGGCTATTTCATGCTCACTTCCGATATTGCCAACCAAGTACACCAACGCTTAGCCACCCCAGTTCAAACGCGCTCTTATGCTAAAATATTAAAGCTAAAAGCCACAGGCAACGGCTACGCCGACGAAGCCGTAATTCACTTTAAAGACGCTGCCAACGAAAATTACAACAACGTAGAAGATGCCTTTAAAAAGTACGCCTACGACGAAGTACCGCAACTCTACACCCTTGATACCGATGGCAAAGCACTAGCGATAAATACCCTTCCCTTCTCGCTAGACAATGGCAAAACAGTAACATTAGCCTTTAAAGCAGGGCAAGATGGCAACTACACAATTACTGCCACCGAACTGGCTTTTAACAACGATGTATCTGTAAGTTTGGTCGATAGCCATAACAGTGCCACTATAAATTTACGCACAACACCAAGCTACTCGTTCAACTACACCACTGCAGATGCCGATAATCGCTTTACAGTAATTTTTGGTTCGGGCATCAATAGCGTAGAAAATGCAAATCATTTACAAGCCGAAATTTTCTCTGCCAACAACGATGTGTTTGTAAAACTAGCCAAAAATCAAAAGGCTAAAATTAAAATCTACAACATCAGTGGGCAACTCATTGACGAGCAAGCCAGCACAGGAATTACCACAAAAATATCTACCCACCTACCAACAGGGGTTTATATTGTAAAAGCCATTTCCGAAAACGGCATGGCTACCAAAAAAGTAGTTTTACACTAAACTATTTCGCAAAAATCTCCCCTCTCTGGGCAACCCCAATCCGCCCCGAGTGTAAAATACTTAAAATAAGCCCCCGAAAATAATTGATTTTTCGGGGGTGTTTTTTTTCAAAATAATCCTACAAAATCCCAAAATTTAATACTTTTGTCCATTGATTTTAAAAAAGTATGCTAAAATATATAAAACTATTTTTCTCATTTCTGATATTACTACCAATCCGGTTTTATCAACTATTTATATCGCCATTTACCCCTTCGAGTTGTAGGCATATCCCCACCTGCTCCAAATATTCGGTAGATGCCGTAAAAACACATGGCCCCTTAAAAGGGGCTTGGCTAGGGTTAAAAAGACTTTCCAAATGCCACCCGTGGGGAACAGAAGGCTACGACCCCGTACCACCCAAAGGGGCAAAAATATTTCAATTTAAAATCATTAACGATAAAACAAAAATAGACTAAAACCCATTTGGCAGCAATAATCGACATATTAAAACAAACCGGTATGATTACCGTTTTTGTACTGGCAATGATGTTGCTTATAGAATACATCACTATCCAGTCCAAAGGCAGATGGAACAAGCAACTCAAAGAAAAAACATGGTTGCAAATTATAGCCGCAGCCTTGCTCGGCGTAGTTCCGGGTTGCTTAGGTACATTTGCCGTAGTATCGCTCTACACACACAAAGTGATAGGCATGGCAGCACTAGTAACTGCCCTAATTGCCAGCTCTGGCGACGAGGCATTCGTAATGTTCTCCATGATACCCGAAAAAGCCTTGCTAATTATGGGCATTGTACTAGTGGTTTCAATAATAACAGGCACAATAACCATGCTTTTTATCAAAAATAAAAACTACCAAGAACTAGACGAAAAGCACATCGTAATCCACCAAGAAGACCAGTGCATTTGTTACGAAAAAAAAACAATAATACAGCAATTTCAGAATATTATTTGGCAACGCACATTGCTCCTAGTGGGCGGAATAATTGTAATCGGACTTATCTTTTCAGGACACTTAGGACACTCCCACGGTGCCTTTGAATTTAAAACCCACAAGGCAGAAAAAGCAGATACTCACAAACACCATAATCACGATACGCACAATCACGAACAGCACAAACAAGCAAATAGCAACAGCCACGCATCGCACGGACATGGAGAAGACTGGGGCTGGGAAAAAATAACCTACCTCCTAGTCAGCCTCGGCGGCCTCTTTGTAATCATCACCGTACCCGACCATTTTCTTGCCGAACACATTTGGAACCACGTCATAAAAAAGCACCTCCTCCGCCTTTTCCTTTGGACATTTGGGGCATTTACGCTCCTACATTTTTTTAATGAATACATAGATGTTGAGAGTTGGATAAAAGCTAATATTTTCATAGTCCTGCTAATTGCAGTAGCCATAGGCATAGTGCCAGAATCTGGTCCACACATTATATTCATCTCCCTTTTTGCCGCAGGCATTCTCCCTTTCGGGATAATTATTGCCAACTCCATTGTGCAAGATGGGCACGGAGCAATCCCCTTGCTAGCCGAGTCCCGAAAAAGTTTTGTCATTGCAAAATTAATTAATGCCTTGGCAGGAATTATCGTGGGTAGCCTTTTCCTTTTAGCAGAATTTTAATTTAGAATCATTTTAAATAAGTTTTTAATGCCCACTAACATACTTTTTAAAGCGAATAATTTATATTTTTGGCAATCATTACTTTTTTAGCTAATGGCAATTAAATAATTAAACTAATATAAACCTTAACACAAATCTTATGAGTGGCTTTTTAAAATCATCAATCGGGCGAAAGCTAGTGATGAGTATCTCTGGGCTTTTTCTAATAGTCTTCCTACTGGTTCACCTTACAGCAAATTTATTTTTACTCGCTGGGGCAGATGCCTTTAATATCGGTGTCCACTTTATGGATACCAACCCAATAGTACAGATAATGCAACCCGTTTTGGCACTAGGTTTTTTAATACACATTATTTACGCCAGTATGCTAACACTACAGAACAGAAAAGCAACACCTGTAAAATACAACACCTCCGACCAAAAAAAAGAAAGCAAATGGGTCGCTCGTAATATGTTTACTTTAGGATTTATAGTTTTTGCCTTCTTAGTAATGCACCTAATGCAGTTTTTTGCCACCATGAAATTTGGCACAATGCAGGAGGTTCCCGTAGATGGCGTTAAAATGCACGATGCCTATAAACTAGTTGCAGGCTTATTTATGCCTTCCCAAACAGGCTTTATGGCTTATATCTACTCAATACTCTATGCCCTTGCGGGAATTGCCCTAGGTATGCACTTGCATCACGGCTTTTGGTCAGCTTTCCAAACCATTGGTTGGAGCAATGATATTTGGAAAAAAAGAATTTCCACCATTGGCGATATTTTTGCCATTGTTATAGCCGCAGGGTTTACAATTATCCCCCTTTATTTTGTACTATTTCATAGTTAATTTTATAAAGGATTAAAACCTTTGATTTTTCTTAAAATCAAAACTAATTCCATATAAATATAAAAAATTAACTACACATTAATACTTCGGCAAAATAGAAATTAAAACCTAAGCCGTATTAAAACCAAAACAAAATGTCAAAATTAAACTCACGAATACCAGAAGGACAACTCTTTGAAAAATGGAGCAACTATAAAGCACATCAAAACCTAGTAAACCCAGCCAATAAACGAAAAATTGACGTTATCGTTGTAGGTACAGGGCTAGCAGGAGGGGCAGCCGCAGCTAGCTTAGCAGAACTGGGCTTCAAAGTGAAAAGCTTTTGCTACCAAGACAGCCCAAGACGTGCCCACAGTATTGCCGCCCAAGGCGGAATAAATGCAGCCAAAAATTACCCCAACGATGGGGATACTGTTTACCGCTTATTTTACGATACCGTAAAAGGAGGCGATTATCGCTCCCGAGAATCCAACGTATATAGACTAGCAGAAGTTAGCAACAGCATTATCGACCAAGCCGTAGCACAAGGCGTACCATTTGCCCGAGATTACGGCGGAATGCTTGCCAACCGCTCATTCGGAGGGGCATTAGTATCCAGAACATTCTACGCCAGAGGGCAAACCGGGCAACAATTACTCCTCGGAGCATACAGCTCACTTAGCCGCCAAATTGGCGAAGGAAATGTAGAGTTACACACCCGCTCCGAAATGATGGACTTAGTCATTATCGACGGAAAAGCCCGAGGAATTGTAATTAGAAACCTACTTACTGGCGAGCTAGAATGCCACTTTGGGCATGCCGTAGTAATGGCAACAGGCGGATACAGCAATGTCTATTTCCTCTCCACCAACGCCATGGGCTCTAACTGTAGTGCCGCTTGGCGTGCCTATAAAAAAGGAGCAATGTTTGCTAACCCCTGTTACGTTCAAATTCACCCCACTTGCATTCCACAACACGGCGAGTTTCAATCTAAACTCACCCTAATGAGCGAGAGTTTAAGAAACGATGGTAGGATTTGGGTGCCTAAGAAAAAAGAAGATGCAGAAGCCATAAGAGAAGGCAAAAAGAAAGCCGAAGACCTGGCCGACAACGAGCGAGATTTCTACCTAGAAAGACGTTACCCAGCCTTTGGTAACCTCGTCCCACGAGACGTTGCCTCCCGAGCAGCCAAAGAACGCTGCGATGCAGGATTCGGTATCGAAGACAACCCACAAAAAGAAGGCGTTTTCCTCGACTTTAAATACGCCATAGAACGCTTGGGCGAAGACCTTATTAGAGAACGCTATGGTAACCTATTTCAAATGTACGAAAAAATTACAGGCGATAATCCCTATAAAACACCAATGAAAATATACCCTGCCATACACTACACAATGGGCGGATTATGGGTCGATTACGAACTGCAAAGCTCCATAAAAGGACTATTTATAGCTGGCGAAGCCAATTTTTCCGACCACGGTGCAAACCGACTAGGTGCATCAGCACTTATGCAAGGTTTAGCAGATGGCTATTTTGTGCCACCATACACCATACAAAACTACTTGGCCTACGAAATTAACGAGCCAAGAATGCTACCAGCAGAACACCCAGAGTTTCAGAAAGCAAAACAAGCAGTGCAAGATAGAGTAGATAAACTGTTGAATATTAAAGGCAAACAATCGGCAGACACCTTCCATAAAAAATTAGGAAAAGTAATGTGGGCAAAAGTC
>CAMZKQ010000195.1 GCA_947311265.1 uncultured Chlorobiota bacterium
GACAATAAAAATAATAATAAATTAAATATAGAACTCTCGGAAGAGGTAGCACAAGGTACTTACGCAAACCTTGCTGTAATTTCGCATTCGTCTTCAGAATTTGTAATTGATTTTGTACGATTACTTCCTGGGCTACCAAAGGCACCGGTAAAATCAAGAATTGTAATGACGCCAGAAAACACAAAGCGCCTATTGATGGCACTAGGCGATAATATTAGGAAGTATGAAGCAGTAAATGGGGAAATAAAAAATACAAATGCCCAACCAATGGTGCCTCTTAATTTTGGAAATATTAAGCATCAGGCATAACAGTTTTAGGAGAATAGCACTTGGTGCGTATAATAACAGGTCTTGTACCTTAGATTACACAGTTTGGATTTAAGTTTACTATCAAAAAATCTGATAAGATTTATTATTCTTATCCTGCTTCAGTTGCTTTTGCTGAATAATATTCACCTATCGCAACTTGGGATTACACCGCAACTGTATATATTATTTCTAATTCTCCTTCCCATTGAAACCCCAAGAACATTAAGCCTTTTTTTTGCTTTTGCACTAGGTTTAGCCATAGATATTCCCTCGGATACAGGAGGATTACATACCTTTTCCGCTGTATTTCTAGCCTTTTTGCGGCCAGGTATTTTAAACCTACTTGCCCCCCGGTCAGGCTACAACTCTACGAGTAAACCCAGGGTAAGTATTATGGGATTAGGCTGGTTTGCTAAGTATGCAGCAGTTTTAATTTGTATTCATCACATTGCATTTTTTTTACTGGAAGCCCTTAGTTTTAGCCATTTAGGAATTACGTTTGCGAAAATTATACTGACCTCAACGTTTACACTTTTCTTAGCCTTGCTTAGCCAGTTTTTAATATTTCGTAAATAGATGAACCTACAAAGATACATATTAAGTACCTTTTTTATTTTGGTAGGTCTTGCTTTTATAATTAAGCTATTCTACATACAGGTAGCCGACCCCAGCTATAAACTCTCTGCAAAAAACAATGCCTTTCGGCACGTAACACAATATCCCGCAAGGGGAATGATATTTGATAGGAATGGAAAATTACTTGTTTTTAACCAAGCCTCTTACGATTTAAAAGCCGTTTATAAAGATATTAAACCCTTTGATACTGCGGAACTTTGTCGCTTACTAGAGATTGATAAAGCCACTTTGTTGAAACAGCTTAAACTGGCCAAGCAGACTAAATATTTACCAGCAGTTATTTCTAAACAAATATCGAAACGCAAATATGCCGTTTTGCAAGAAGGCTTATATAAATTTCCCGGGTTTTATGTAGAAACCAGAACGTTGCGTAAATATATGCAACCAATAGCTGCACACGTATTGGGCTATGTTGGCGAGGTAAACAAAAAGAAAATAAAGAAAGAACCCTATTACCGCTCGGGTGATTATATAGGAATTAGCGGTATAGAACGCTCCTACGAGCAAGAGTTGCGTGGCAAAAAAGGAGTCAAAATCCTAGTTGTTGATGTGCATAACCGAGAAAAAGGAAGTTACAAAGGAGGGGAGTACGATACGGCAGCAGTGGTCGGAAGAAATTTAGTAACTACACTAGATGCTGATTTGCAGAAGTTTGGAGAGTTCCTTATGCAAAATAAATTAGGCAGTATTGTGGCCATAGAACCAGCTACGGGCGAAATTCTCGCACTTGTTTCTGCACCAAGTTATAACCCTAATTTACTTATCGGGAAGCAACGCTCTAAGAATTATCGAATACTAGCCAATGATAAATTAAAGCCTCTTTTTAACCGTGCAATAAAGGCACAATACCCGCCAGGCTCTACAATGAAACCTGTAAGTGCTTTAATAGCCTTACAGGAAGGCGTTATTACAGAAAACACTGTTTTTGTTAGTAATTTTGGGTATAATACTGGTAGCCATGTAGTTAAAGACCATATAGGCGGACCTGTGAATTTCATAATGTCCATACAACACTCAAGTAATGCCTACTACTGCAACGTATTTAAGAAAACGCTAACCGACAGGAAATTTCATAGTATAAGTAAAGCCTATGGAAATTGGAAAAAGCACCTGCACTCTTTCGGCTTAGGCATAAAGTTAGGTACTGATTTGGCATACGAAAAAAAAGGCTTAGTTTACCCAGCAAGTTATTTCGATCGGTATTATGGCAAGGCACATTGGAATCATAATACCGTAATTTCGCTCTCCATAGGGCAAGGCGAACTTGGCTTTACCCCCCTGCAAATTGCCAACATGACCGCCACAGTTGCAAATAGAGGCTACTACATTACACCACACATCATAAAAGAAATTACAGGCGGGGTTATTGCACCACAATACTCGATAAAACACTATACGAAAATTAATAAGAAGTACTTTGAGCCAACAATCGAAGGCATGCGGCAGGTAATTCTTGCAGGAACTGCCCGGAGTGCATATATTGAAGGTATTGATATTTGTGGAAAAACAGGGACAGCACAAAATCCGCACGGAAAAGACCATTCTATTTTTATAGCCTTTGCCCCTAGAGAGAACCCGAAAATTGCAATTGCAGTATATGTCGAAAATGCAGGATATGGCTCTACTTGGGCAGCCCCAATTGCAAGCCTTATGATTGAAAAATACCTTACCGACTCAATATCTCGCCCATTTGTTCAGAAACGAATCGCAGAGGCCAATCTGTTAGAGAAAAAGTAATGAAAGAAAAAAAAGGCATATTTGCTATGATTGATTGGTACACTATCGCCATTTATTTTGCACTAGTGCTATTCGGTTGGTTTAATATTTATGCAGCCGTTTTTAACGAAGACCATGCCAGTATTTTCGATATGGGGCAACGCTACGGAAAACAAATGATTTGGATAATTGTAGCACTAATACTTGTCTTCACACTCTTCTTTATCGAAAGCCATATCTTTTCTTTACTGCCCTATTTTATTTATGGATTTACTATTTTCTTGCTAGTAACCGTACTCTTTTTTGGAGTAGAAGTGCACGGAGCAAGGTCTTGGTTCGAGATAGGTGCTTTTAGACTTCAGCCTGCCGAGTTTACCAAAATTGCAGTAGCACTAGCATTAGCTAAGCTATTTAGCCAAGAAGACTTTAAAATATCAAACCTTAAAAGCCTACTAATACTTGCCGGAATTATAGCAGTACCGGCTCTACTTATTATTTTTCAAAACGATACAGGCTCTTCATTAGTTTATATTGCCTTTATTTTTGTATTGTATAGAGAAGGGCTACCCGGGTACTTCTTGGCACTAATTTTACTCGGCATTGTGCTTTTTTCATCTGCATTCTTTATCGAGCTATTTACACTGTTCCTGATATTATCCTTGTTGGCACTACTCATTTTTATACTCTCTACCCAACGCCTAAAAGATGCCCTATATGCAGTTTTACTTGTCTCTGGATTTTTTGTTTTAGGACTAGTAC
>CAMZKQ010000196.1 GCA_947311265.1 uncultured Chlorobiota bacterium
TACTGGCACTTCATCTTCATTTTGCTTGCATACTGCACAGCTACTTTTTTCGTTGTTCATTTTGTTAAAATTATTTGTGAATATTGAAATTATTATCTGATTTTAACCTTAGAGATTATTCCATACCATTGGGAGAGTTCTTTTTTGCTTCGTCAAAATTATGTCCACTTAGTACCCTCCCAAATCGCCAACTTAAAAATACAATTGGAAAAAACCATGAATTATTTGTTTCCGCCATAATGCGTACCTCTTTAGGGTAGATGCTTAATTTTGCCCCTACTTCAAGGGCACGTATGCGTTGGTCGTACTTACTGTATTCAAATGAAACACCACCTTTAATAAATCCTCCAGGTAAAATGGAAGTTTCTGTACCCCCATAATAAAAGGCGAACGCCCAATAATATATACCGATTGCATTGCAGGGTCATACCGTTTATGAATAGTATAGTCATCTACCAACACCTCGTAGTACATTGGTTTTATTACTGCCAAAGTTGTACCGGCACTGTAAAATGTTCGGATAGAAACGCTCCCTTTATCACGCTTTCTGAAAATTTGATTTTGCCTACCAATAGCCAGTTGTAAGTTAAAAACATAATTATCTTTACCATATACATACCGCCTAAATGAGAGGCTTTCTTGCACTGTTTTTTGTTCTTTTGGGTGCTTCATTACATTAAAACCAGCATCGTAAAACCACTGTTTCCCAAAGTGAATTTGCTTTGCATAGCGGTAATCCATTCCCCAGCCATTCGAGTTCAACGAAAAAGCAAGTGTTCGCTCGTTTCTATAGTGGATTTTTTTTTGCTCGTCCAGTTCGCCACCTTGTGCAAAGAGTGTATTTGTTTGAAGAAACAAAAAACTCAAAAGTAGTATAAAGGCAAAAATATTTCTCATTAAAATAGACTTTTAATCCTATTATTCAAGGTGCAAAAACTAGAAAGCACAAAATAAAGTTTGTAATAGAGTTTACAAACTTTAATTTAAGAGTTACTTTGAGGGCTAAGCATTTGTTCAAAATTAATTCGATGCTTAGTGCTTATAACTTTGCGTCTTGCTCAAACTTAATAAAGTCATAACTATTGTGTTGATTTTCGTTTTCAATAGCCGCTCTATCTCTTGGTGATGGCGGGTAAGCAGGGCATAGCCGATTGGAGCTACACGAGGAAAAAAATAGCCCCGCACTTACTAATGCTAATCCGATAATTAAGTTTACTTTTTTCATAATGTTTAATTTTAGAGGCTATTTTATAAGAATAGCTTAGAGTGAGTTTTTAGTAATTTCATTTCTAGTAGCACAAAGATAATAATATTTTCATCAATATCAATAGAGCAATTAGTAATAAAACTAAAAATGGTGCAAAAATATTGCTTTTGTAAATGTAAAATCAAATATAACTACTAACTTTGTAGCCTAAAATATTTGTAAAATTTACTTTATATAATAATTATGTTTTTAACCGTTTTACTGTTATCGTTGGCACTTATGGGCTTTTCATTTTTAGCTTTGGGGATAAAAATATTTTTCACCAAAAATGGAAAATTTGCAGAAACCCATGTAGGAAAAAATAAAGCATTGCAAAAAAAGAAAGTCTATTGCATCAAAACCCAACAAAAAATTATAGACAAGCAAATAAAAATAGGCGTGCTTAATGGAGGCACTTGCCCCAGTTGCGACTCATAGCTACAAGGCATATTGGGCATAATAACATAAAGTATGAAAATGAAAACCACTTTATTAAGCCTTATTTTACTTATTATTTCTGCCCATGCAAATGCACAAGTAGATTTAAGTTGTAGGCTACTCACCGTTTCAGCCTCCCCTTTTGAAGGGACCAATAAAAACTTAGAGTTAGCATATATTGGGGCTTCTAATGTGTTTGCAATTGAACCAGGTGCAGTTTTAGGGGCAGAGTTATTTACCGACGAACGCACATCGTTCCAGTTTGCCCTTGCAGGCTACAACGATAAAGCTGGAAAACCAGCTGGCTTCGCCTCGCTATTTTTAAAGTACAAAATTGCCAAAAAATACAAACACTCCCTTACAATAGGCATAGGCCCATCACTATTTATGCGGCAAAGTTGGGCAACAATTAAAGGCTATACCGACGATGAACTATATATTGAAAATGCTGGAAATCAATATAAACTAGCCTGGCTTAGTGGCGAAATTTCGTACAACTACTATTTGTCGAAAAAAGCAGATGTTTACATTTCCCTTTTGCGTACCGCACCCAAATCTTTCGGTATTGCAGCAGGTGCAGTATTTCAGCTAGGCGGCAAAAAAAGCAGGTACGGGCGGCGTAAAGGTTGCGATTGCCCAAGTTATAGATAGAGTAAATATTAAAAATTACTCTTTAATAAAACAAGCTTACAAATTTAATGACAGATATTTTTGCAAGCGGAGAAAAACTTCCGCTAATAGAAGAATTTTACACCGTACAAGGCGAAGGCTACCATTCGGGAAAAGCCGCCTATTTTATAAGGATAGGCGGTTGCGATATTGGCTGCCGCTGGTGCGATACCAAAATTTCATGGAATGCAGCACAATATAAAGCCGCTTCTTCGGCAGAAATTGCAAAAAAAGCTGCCCAGTCGCCAGCAAAATCAATAGTTGTAACAGGGGGCGAGCCCTCGGCATATAACCTAGATTTTCTTTGCTCGGAACTTCAAAAATATAATTTAGAAACCTTCGTTGAAACATCAGGGCGGTATCCCCTTAGCGGGAAGTGGGACTGGGTTTGCCTATCCCCTAAAAAGCAAAATCCGCCACACGAGCCTAATTTTGCACTGGCTAGCGAGCTTAAAGTAATCGTTTTTGAAGATGATGATTTTCGCTGGGCGGAAGAGTGTGCTAAAAAAGTGTCTGGAAATTGCAAACTTTACTTGCAACCAGAATGGAGCAGGCACGATGAAAATACGATAAAAATAGTTGAGTTTGTAAAACTCAATCCGCAGTGGCAAATTTCTATTCAGGCACATAAATTTATGAAAATTCCATAGATGGAAGACTTAATTAATTGGCTAGAGCAAAATGCTAGCCCCTGTGTTTACAAATCCATTTTTGGGCACGAATGCCCTGGTTGCGGGGCACAACGTGCTTTCATATTGCTTCTGCGGGGCAACTTTGCCGAAAGTTTTGCCATGTACCCGGCCTTAATCCCTCTTATTGGGCTATTTATATTTATCATTAGCTACCTTATTTTTAAAATCCCGAAAGGGACAGAAATTATTAAGTCCGGATTCATTATTGTACTAAGCCTTATTTTTGCAAGCTATTTTTACAAACTTTTTACAGTTGGAATATAGTTGATTATAAGGTGGTTAAGGCTTTTTTGTATGGACTTGTTGCTTCATGTTTTCTTTTCTACTTTTTTTATCATAACTTTACACTTTAATATATAGAACTATAAAATTGAAGCAAGGCTACTAATTTATTACTGCTAGTAGTATAGCACTTAAGATGCCTAGCTTTTTTTATAAAACCAATAAAAGTAATGCACATCGAAATTTTAAAATCAAAAATGCATAAAGTAAGTGTAACCGAAGCCAATTTGCACTATGTTGGCAGTATTACAATCGACGAAAATTTAATGAAAGCGGCAAATATTATTGCCAACGAAAAAGTACAGATTGTAAATGTAAACAATGGGGCTAGGCTAGAAACTTACGTGATAAAAGGCAAAGCAGGTAGTGGAGTTATTGCATTAAACGGGCCCGCAGCTCGCAAGGTACATGTGGGCGACGTGGTTATTATTATCTCTTACGCCTCAATGGATTTTGAGCAGGCTAAAAATCATGAGCCTGTCCTCTTATTTCCTGATACTCAAACCAATATGATTATTGGCTAGCTAGCAACAAAAGGTAAAACTGCCAAGTAAGGAAAATAGACACCATACTAACAAAAAATTAAATGCCAAGCAAATACCAACGCATATTAAACAAAATAAAAACAAAACCGAGTTTAGAAAAGCAAATTACCATTTGGAAAAAAGAAGGCAAAACAATCACCTTCACCAACGGTTGTTTTGACATTCTCCACCGAGGGCATGCCGAATACCTTGCTAAGGCGGCCGAGTTTTCAGACCTCTTAATTGTTGGGCTCAATGCCGACGCATCGGTAACACGCCTTAAAGGCAAAAATCGCCCTATTGTAAACCAAGAAGAACGTGCCATTTTACTGGCCAGCCTAGAGGTAATTGATGCTGTAATTATTTTTGAAGAAGACACACCTTATAATATGATACAATTGATTTTGCCCAATTGCCTCGTAAAAGGGGCAGATTATAAGCCCGAAGATATTATCGGCTACGATATTGTAGCCAAAAATGGAGGCAAAATTAAAACAATTGAACTCTCACCGGGCTGCTCCACCACAAATATTATAGAAAAAGTAAACCACTTATAAAGTGCCTCTTACTAGAAATAAGTAAAATAAAGCCTACAAACCCAATGAAATATTTTTTACAGCTAACCCGTTTTCCTAACCTCTTAATAATTGCACTAACGCAATACGCCATGCGGTTTGCCGTAATTTTGCCAATTATAGAAGCCCGAGGATACCACTCTCAATTTGGCGAATTAAATTTCTTATTACTGGTACTTTCAACCATTTTTCTTACTGCTGCAGGCTATGCTATCAACGATTATTTTGATATAAAAACCGACACCATGAACCGCCCAAAGCAAGTTATTGCCGGTAAGCATATCCAACGCAGAACAGTAATGACAATACACATTGCCCTTAGTGCTAGCGGAATTTTACTCGGCTTTTATTTAGGCTGGGCAATTGGGATATTTAAATTAGGCTATATTTACCTAATGATTGCCGCTTTACTCTGGTACTACTCTGCCGTGCTAGATAAAAAATACCTCATCGGAAATATACTTGTAGCACTAATGACAGCAAGCGTTCCGCTAATGACCATCCTCTTTGAAATACCAGCACTAAACACCCATTATGGCGAAACCCTTATTTTACTCAAGCAAGATTTTAACCTACTTTTATTTTGGATACTTGGCTTTTCAGCCTTTGCATTTATAACCACACTCTCCCGAGAAATCATTAAAGACACCGAAGATTTTGAAGGCGATGCCGCCTACGGCAGGCAAACATTGCCAGTAACTTCGGGCATTAAAGTAGCAAAAATAGTAAGCTCTTCAATAATTCTACTTACCATAATTGCCATTACATTTATTCTCTTCAAATATATTTTTTGCCTAAAATTAGCAAACTTAACTTGTGCAAAATACGATTTTATTTCATTAATTTATGTTGTTGCACTCTTAATACTGCCTAATTTATTTCTGATTTACAAAATATTAAAAGCCGACTCCCAACAAGACTGGCACACAGCAAGCCTAATATCAAAACTAATTATGCTTGCAGGGATATTTTACTCTGGCATAGTATATTACAATTTCACCACTTTTTAACCCCCCGCTATTGCGGATAAAAAAATAAAAATGATTTTTAAAAACCTCGAAAATAAAAAAATAATACTCGCCTCAAAATCGCCACGCAGAAAACAACTAATGCAAGAACTCGGTTTTAAATTTGAAGTAAAAACCAAAGAAGGTATAGAAGAAGATTACCCAAACACACTAAAAAAAGAACAAATAGCAGTGTACCTTTCCCAGCACAAAGCCAAGGCTTTTGAAGACGAAATAAACGAAAATACAATCGTCATCACCGCCGATACAATTGTCTGCCTAGGCGACCAAATTTTAAACAAACCCAAAGATTACGACGAAGCAGTACACATGCTAGATACCCTCTCGGGGCAGATACACCAAGTAGTTACAGGGGTTTGTATAAAATCGTTCTACCGAACGGTAACTTTCTCCTCCTCCACCAAAGTTTACTTTAAGCAACTCGCCGAAGAAGAAATCGACTATTATATAGAAAAATACCAGCCCTACGACAAAGCCGGCGCCTACGGCATACAAGAGTGGATTGGCTATATCGGTATCGAAAAAATCGAAGGCTCATATTTTAACGTTATGGGCTTACCCGTACAGCAAATTTACGAAGAGTTGCAAAAGTTCTAGCTAATCCGTAAAATATGCCCACGCTTTTTCAGCTTGTAAGTGTAACATTTCTAGGCCATTAAGTATTTTTGCCCCCCGCTTTTTCCCCGCTTTGAGAAATGCCGTTTCGGCAGGATTGTAAATTAAATCAAACAAAAAATGCTCCGCATTTATAAAATCATAATTAATTGGCGGTTGCTCATTTGGGGCATGGAGCATGCCCAGCGGCGTTGCATTTACAATTAATTTATGCTCACCAAAACCCATAGCCGCAAGGCTTTCGTAACTTACTGTTGAGGCATTTTTTGGCGTTCGAGAAACAAAAGTAGGCACTACCCCTATGGACTCTAATCCTTTAAAAACCGCCTTCGCAGCCCCACCCGTGCCTAGTATATAAGCCCGTTTTGGCAAGCTATTACAACTCCTTTTTAAGGACTCTGTAAAACCGTAAATATCCGTATTATACCCCCTAAGGCTCGCCTTATTTCCCTTGCGGGATATTTTTATTGCATTGACTGCCCCTGCTAATTCTGCCGATGCGTGCAAAGTATCCAGCAATGGGTATAAACTTTCCTTATGTGGCG
Organism: uncultured Chlorobiota bacterium; assembly: GCA_947311265.1. Classification (GTDB taxonomy): domain Bacteria; phylum Bacteroidota; class Bacteroidia; order Bacteroidales; family JAADGE01; genus CAMZKQ01. The sequence continues at coordinate 6,615 of CAMZKQ010000196.1, forward strand.
ATGTTACGCTAAGTCCTTTTAAATTAGGATTTTTGGCTATTATTTCAGGCAAACTCTCTACCGACTCAATCGGGAAAGTTTGATATTTAGCATTAATATTCTCCGTTTTAAATTTTTCAGTAAAATATCTCTCCGAAAAAGAATGCCCCAAAGGGTAACCAATAAGCCCGTATAAATCCATATTTTTTTATGTCTGATTTAGATTTTATTAAAAAACGACTAAATTTTGACAATAATACGAATTGTTATCAAGAAAAAATTATTTCTTTGTAAAAAAACAAAACTATGAAAACAACTTTGTTAATAATTTCAGCCCTATTTTTTACACTATTTACAACTGCACAAACTGTAGAGCTAGAAGAAGATGTACGATTATTAGACATAAAAAAACCAACTAGAGGGCAAAATTTGCGGCACTACAACCATTGGTATTTGGAGTACGGCTCAATTATTCCGGTGAAGGAAGACCCTGGGGCAAAGGTGAAATCCCCCTTTGCATTTTCCTTTTCGGCAGGTAATCGCTACAAATTAAAACTCAATAACTATTTTGCAGTTGGCCTAGGGGCAGCCTACAGTTACACCTCATTTCGCTTGAAGCAAGATGCTCAAAAACAAATTCCCAATAATATAACACATCGCAAAGAAAAATATATTTTCCATGCACTAGCAGCAGATGCTTTTTTTCGTATCAACTTTGGAAAACGAGGGAACATTGTAGGCAAATTTATAGATTTAGGCGGCTATGGTAGTTACGCCTTTTCTGCCAAACATGAGTATGAAGATAAAATTAAAAAACCACAAATGGCTGGCTACACCGATACCCGCCAAACCAATACAGGATTGCAATACATCAACCGCTTGAACTACGGAGCAACTGTACGAATGGGAATAAACCGCTATGTTTTGTTTGGCAGGTATAGAATTTCAGAGATTTTTGATGCTAATTTTAAAACCCAGGTTTCCAAAGCAGAATTAGCCCGAATTACAGTAGGGGTGCAAATTGGATTGCACTAAAATAAAACCGAACTAGAAAATTAAAAGCGTTCTTTTTTTGGAAAACAAGAACGTTTTTTTAACTTTGTATTACAAAGTACTTTTATCTGCAATTTTTATTATGGAAAAAAACCAAGGCAAGAGGTTCAAAAACCTTTTCAGAACAGGGGTAATACTTATAGGGGTTTCATTAATAATCCTCTATATATCAGGGCTAACTACCCAAGACGAGAATTATTTGTTTGAAAAACAAGGCGTTTTTTTATACAACTACATCATTTCGATAATCTATTTTTTCTTTTTCTTTTTTAATGACCGACCAGCATTTAAGCTCAGAAGTAAAAACAAAAAAGAATTTACAGTTGTACTTATTTTATTTTCAATAAGTGCATTCTCTTTAAATAATGGGTTTCAGATATTTGCAGAGTTAGAAACTTGGGTAACTATAAACCTGTTTCTATTTTATACTGCCCTTATGGGGCTAATGTTTATCGAAAAAATGAACCCCTACCTAAAGGGGCTAAACTATTTCTTTTTAGGCGGCGGCTTACCACTAATATTCTACTTCGCAGCCTACCTTGTGCCCACCTACCATATTGCAGTTATTGGAGCATTTGTATTCGGATTCTCCCTCCACCTATTAGTGCCATTAATGGTGCTAGCCTCTAGCCTTTTTCTCTTTATAAAGCAACAAAAAACAAAGTGGGATAAAATTGCATTTTACGCAGGTGTTTTATTTCCACTCATATTTGTTGCCCTATTTCTATTCAAATGGGAAAGTTTTAAAAAAGACATTCACACCGCCAATGCCACACTTATAACCAACACCAAAACCGAACTCCCCAACTGGATAATTCTAAGCCAAATCATACCCGATGATATGTTTAGCCGAAAAATAATCGAAGGCGAATTGGTACACGATACATTCAAGCGAATGTGGAGAAATAATTTTGGCTTCTCTTCATTTGGAGAAAAAAAGATACACGACCCACTGGTAAATGTGGCTATGCAAATACTCGGAGATGTAAATATAAGCGAAGCCAATAGAGTACGCATCTTAAAATCTCAATACGATGCAAGACATCTAGGGCAACGCAAATTATGGTCAGGCAAAGATTTATTTGTGGTAGAAGTACTTAACAATATAAAGCTATTTCCAGATTACCGCCTAGCCTATTCCGAAAAAATAATCACAATAAAAAGCCACAATAAATTTAGGCAAAAAGAAGCCGCTTTTACATTCCATCTGCCCGAAGGCTCGGTAGCCACATCGCTTTCGCTATGGATAAATGGCAAAGAAGAAAAATCGCACCTTACAAGCAAATCCAAGGCCGATAGTGCCTATGTACAAATTGTAGGCGTAGAAAAAAGAGACCCCGCATTACTGCACTGGCAAGAGGGTAACTGCCTCACTGTAACCATTTTCCCTTGCACAGCAAAAGAAGACAGGAAATTTAAAATAGGAATAACCACCCCCTTAGAAAAAGAAGGCAAGCAGCTAAAATACAAGGGCATTTACTTTGAAGGACCACAAGTAAAAGGCTGCCTAGAAACCACTGTACTCAACTTTGAGTCCGAAGCAGAAATTAAGATTACTGACCTACCAACAAGCTATGAAGAACAGCCTGATGGGCGGTTTATTTATACGGGCAATTTTGTCCCTTACCGGGAAATTTTGCTCAATACTACCCCGCTCTCATCAAAGCCCTTCGCCTTTGGAGGCAAAAGCTACCGCTTAAAAACACTAAAAAAACAAAGCGTAAAATTTGCCCCCCAAACTATCTACCTTGATGTAAATAAAAGCTGGACAGAACAAGAGTTTACAGAACTAAGCCAATACAATCCAGAAAAAAAAGTATTAGTTTATGCCAATAAATTTATCCAAATTAATGATAAAAATAGAGCTAAAATGTACAAAATGCTCACAAAACGAAATTTTAGCCTTTTCCCTGTGAGTAAAATCTCAAGTCCAGAAAACGCATTGCTTATTTCTAAATCGCCACCACTTTCGCCCAACCTATCCGATTTGGAAGGCAGCCAGTTTCTCAAAACTCTAAAGAAAGGCATCTTAAAATCAGAAAGCAGAATAAATCATTTCTGCATAGAAGGGCAACTCTCCCCATTTCTAAAAACGCTTAAGGAGTTGCAACTCTTTAATTACCAAGAAGGAAGCATAGAAGAGGTGCAAACCCTTATTGAAAATAAAACCTTTGTGCAGGAACACAACAACACTAATAGGGTTGATTTGGACATAGCCCAAACCTCTATTTTTAGAGATTCTATTGCCGTAAAATCAGTTGCCCCAGACCATTTATTACGCCTCTTTGGTTACAATAAAATAATGAAAGAATACGGGAAAAACTACTTCTCTACTAAGCAAGATTATATCGAAAAACTAGTAACTACGGCAAATGAGGCCTATGTTGTAAGCCCCGTTTCGAGCCTAATTGTGCTAGAGACCAAAGCTGATTACGACCGCTTCGATATTCCAGAAAACCCCAATAGCCTTAAAAATGCTTCAATAAAATCGGCAGGTGCAGTACCCGAACCCGAAGAGTGGCTATTGATTGCTTTGCTTATTGCGACAATCCTATTTTTATATTTTAAAAATAAAAAAGCTAAAAAAACAGGGCGACTTTTTTAGACTTGCCTCTAAAATCAAAACAAAATCCCTACCAGCAACACTAATAAAGCAGTTTAGGCTCTGATTTGTCAGGGTCAATGCCCTTTAATAGCCAATTTTTAGCCACCTCTTGCCAATTATCCAGTTGATTAGTAAAAATATACCGCTCCCAGTCGTAAATGCCAGTTTCTTTTGCAATGCGTTTAAATTGCATCTGGATAATGGGGTTCTCTAAAATAACCACAGAACGCACCATGCCCCTTGCTCTAAAAAGTGCTTGCCCTTTCTGTATGTAAACTTGGCTATCGCTAGGGAGCGGCATTAGCTTACGCATATCTATTAAAACAGCAAATTTTTTATTGGCAGTTGTACTTAGTATTTGCTCTGCCTCTGCCAACCATGCCTTCATTTCCATGGCTTTTATAAAGCCTTCAAAAGCAATTTTAAACCCATAGTTAGATGTTGTAATCTTATACATAGTATAGAGTTTTTAAATAGTAAAAATATTAGTTCGGTATTACGCTAAATGTATGGATAGTTGCTGATTACGTAATTTACACATTCTGTTTTTAAAAAACTTTGATGCGAGCTGAAATGTTTAATTTCAGCAATTTCTCGGCAATTATTTATACATATTGTTAGCAGTTGTTATTTATTTTTTAATTCGTTAATTTCTTTTTGAGTTAATCCTGTTGAA
>CAMZKQ010000197.1 GCA_947311265.1 uncultured Chlorobiota bacterium
TCTAATATATGCTGCAAATAATGCTGGCTTGCTAGAATATGATGGCGTGTCTTGGAATAAATATAAAACAAGGAACAAAACAGGACTGCGGACAATTAGCATTTCTGATAATAATATAATTTTCACCGCTGGGGATACCGAGTTTGGTGGATTTTTACCTAACCAACAAGGCAAATTAACCTATTTTAGCCTTAGCCAATATTTAGATACCATTTACACCAACAGCTTATTTGATGTAACAAAAGTATATACGGTTAAAAACCATGTTTATTTTGTTACCACAAACTATATTTTTAAATACACCGATGTTGTACCGGGTAAAAAAAATATACCCTCAAAAATAATCCGCTCGAAGCACAGCTTTTATGCTGCAACGCCTGATGGCAATAATTTATACCTCAAAAGTGGCGGGGTAGGCATTGTTAGGCTAGCAGGTGATACTGTAGAACTCGTAAAAAATGGAGCAACATTTGAAAAAATAGGTATAAGAAGCGCCTTCCCATTCGATGGCAAATTTATTGTCGGAGGGGCAAGCCAACTTATATACATCAACCAATTTGATGGCTCAGACCCTGAGGGGAAAGACTCAATTTACGCATTTAAAACAAAAGCAGACAGCCTTATGGCAAGGGGTATTTATGATGTTTTTAAAATTTCGGAAACTAAAATTGGCGTGGTATTAGGAGAGGGGGGAACAATTGTACTCAACGCCAATGGTGAAATAGAAGACCATATAAATAAACACTCTGGAATAAAAATTGACCGAACTTACGACTCTATGTACGACGGGAAAAACATCTGGTCTGCAATGAGTGCAGGGTTAGTTTCTACCGAATTATCTAACCCCTTTCGTTTTTGGGACGCAGAAACAGGCTTTAACACTTCTATTTATGATGTGATACGTTTTCAGGACACCTTATTTATAGGCACATCAAAAGGCGTTTTTTTTATAGATAAAACTATTGATTACACTAATGGGCAAACCAGAGGAATATCCAAACTGAAAAGACTAAACGGTTACCAAGAATTTTGCTGGGCATTTTATATAGATTCAATAAATTTTGATACACCAAAATTACTAGGCGGTACAACTAATGGGCTTGTAGAAATCGCTAAGCAAGAAGTAAAAATACTCTTACGCTCCGAATCCACTATTTTTGAAGTAACCAATTCTAGAGAACACCCCGATATTATAATGCTAGCTTCACGAGACGGAATATTTAGCATACATGTAAAAGATGGGAAATACAAACTGCTAGGAAAGTACAAAAAAAAGAGAATTAGTGGGCGCTACATCGGCGAAGACAAAAAAGGAAATATTTGGTATTGTACAGGAAGCAGAGGTATTCATAAAATAAAACTGTTCGGAGATTACCCTCAAAAATACACTTTCGACTCTATTCTTGTAGAAAAATATGATACCGCACAAGGGCTACCACAGCTCTCAGAAAACAAAGTATATTACTACAAAGACGACTTAATATTCCTCACACAAAAAGGCTTTAAAAAATTCAATTACAAAAAAAATACCTTTGAACCCGACCAGCGTTTTGGAAAAATGTATGCCGATGGTAGGTACGGTATTTTCCGTTTTGCCCCTTTCGGGGACGATATTTGGCTACGAGTTTTTAATGAAGACTATGAGTGGACAGTACGACTTACAGAAAATTCTGACGGCAGTTTTAGGCAAGATACGACCGTATTTAAACGCCTAGAAAAATTCAATGGTAGCGTTCTGTATAACGATGGGAAAGGCATACTCTGGACAGGTGGGTCGGCAGGACTATTTAAGCTCGACTTAAAAAACAAACGTCGTTTTAGCCCCAAATTTTCTTGCCTAATAAGAAAGGTACTTATAGGAAAAGACTCCATAATCTTCGCAGGCTCTTTCTTCGGAGGCAGACCAGAGGCCATAAATAGCTACCGCTACGAACAGCCAGATGGGCAAATCCATAAAATTAAGTACGACAATAACAGCCTTACATTTAGCTACGCATTACCCTGCTACGAAAATCAAGAACATGTAAAATACAGCTATATGCTCAAAGGTTATGATACCGAATGGTCAGAATGGTCAGCCAAGCCCGAGAAGCAATACACCAACCTTCCTAAAGGAGAATACATATTTATTGTAAAAGCTAAAAATGGTTTTGGAAAAGAAAGCAAAAGTGCAAAATATAAATTCAAAATTACCCCCCCTTGGTTCCAAACCTATTGGGCGTATGCCACATTTTTACTGATTGCAGGGCTTATTGTTTACATAATCATTAAACTCTATACCCGAAAACTACAAAAAGAAAAAGACCTGCTAGAAGAAACCGTTACAGAAAGAACCGCAGAAATTAGCCAAGCCAATGAAGAAATACAAGCACAGGCAGATAATTTATTGGCACTAAATGAGGACGTTACAAATAAAAACAAAGAACTCGAAAGCCAAAAATCTGAAATAGAACAGCAGCACGGGCTTATAAAATCGAGCTTAAAATATGCCCAAACTATTCAGCAAGCTATTTTGCCCATTGAGCAAAATATGAAAAAGTTTTTTGACTATTTCATACTCTATAAACCCAAGGACATTGTATCAGGCGACTTCTATTGGTATGCCCACATACCCGCCAAAGACAGCTTTCCTGAAAAGAAATTTATTGCCGCAGTAGATTGTACTGGCCACGGTGTACCCGGAGCATTTATGTCGATGATTGGTACTCGTATCCTTAACGAATTGGTTAATGAAAAGAAAATAACCAGCCCAAAAGACATTTTACTAAACCTAGATAAAGGCGTTGTAAAAGCTTTAAAACAAGATGTATCTTCAAACCGAGATGGCATGGATTTATCCTTGTGTTGCCTTGAAAATAACCCAGATGGAACAACTAAAATTACCTATGCCGGAGCAAAACGCCCCCTCTTTATTATACGCAAAGCAGAAGGCAAAATAGAACGCATAAAAGGAACAAACAAATCCATCGGGGGCGTACTCTCAACTCGAAGTAAGGTAACCTTTACCAATAGAGAACTTACAGCGACAAAAGGCGATATAATCTACCTCTCCACAGATGGCTATATCGACCAAAACGATAGCACCCGACACCGCTTCGGCACTTTGCGTTTTACTAAACTGTTAAAAGAAATTTACAACTTACCTTTGGAAGAGCAAAAAGAAAAACTAGAAAAAGTTTTAGAAAACCAGATGGCAGACACCTATCAACGAGATGATATTACACTCATAGGACTTAAAATTTAATACAGTACAACTAAAAATGTAATTAAATAATATGCCAGATTATAAAAAATACTTCATTATTTCAGCAGCACCAGAACTCGTTTACAAAGCACTCACCACCAAAATAACCATACAACTATGGACAGCCGATAAAGCCGAAATGGAACCTGTAGCAGGTAGCGAATTTTCGCTATGGGACGGAAGCATTACTGGTAAAAATATCGAATTTGAAGACGGTAAAAAAATAGTGCAGCAATGGTACTTTGGCAACAAAGAAGCATCAATTGTAACAATAAAACTACACAAGCACAAACAAGGCACATCGGTAGAACTTCGGCATACAAATATCCCAGATGATGCTTTTAAAGAGATTACCCAAGGTTGGGAAGATAGCTATTTTGGAGCATTAGCCGACTTCTATCATGGCGAAAACTAACCCCCAATAATTACAACTAGCCTATAAACCCTTTGTCAAAAAACTAAAATACACATTCCAAAAACATAGAGATGTCAAAAAAACACAACAAAGCGGCCTTATTATACCATTCCGAAAAACGCCCCGGTAAAATAGAAGTCGTGCCAACAAAAGCATATAGCACACAGCGAGATTTAGGCCTTGCCTATAGCCCTGGGGTTGCAGCCCCTTGTTTAGAAATAAAAAAAAACAACGAAAATGTATATAAATACACCGCAAAGAGCAACCTTGTTGCAGTTATAACTAATGGCACAGCCGTACTAGGCTTGGGTAACCTTGGCCCCTTGGCAAGCAAGCCAGTAATGGAAGGCAAAGGCTTACTCTTCAAAATATTTGCAGATATTGATGTGTTTGATATAGAATTAGACACCGAAGATATTGATAAATTTGTAGAAACCGTAAAAATTATGGCCCCTACTTTTGGCGGAATAAATCTTGAAGATATAAAATCGCCAGAATGTTTTGAAATTGAACGCCGATTAGTACAACTGCTTGATATACCTGTAATGCACGATGATCAGCACGGTACAGCAATAATTTCTGCCGCAGGAATTATTAATGCCATAGAGTTATGCAATAAAAAATTAGCAGAAGCTAAAATCGTAATTAGCGGTGCAGGAGCAGCAGCAATGGCATGCACCCGTCTAATCCTCTCGCTCGGAGCAAGAAAAGAAAACGTCGTAATGTGCGACAGCAAAGGGGTAATTAACCAAGAGCGAGATAATCTAAATAAATATAAAAAAGAATTTATAAGCCAACGAAAAATTAAAACATTAGCCCAAGCCATGGAAGGTGCTGATATTTTCCTAGGACTATCTGTAAAAAATGCAGTGAGCAAAGACATGGTAAAAACAATGGCAAAAAATCCAATTATTTTTGCAATGGCCAATCCAGACCCCGAAATTTCCTACGAAGAGGCCACCAATGCTCGTGCCGACGTAATTATGGCAACAGGACGCTCCGACTATCCAAACCAAGTGAATAATGTACTTGGCTTCCCGTTTATTTTCAGAGGGGCATTAGATGTGAAAGCCACTTGCATCAACGAAGAGATGAAAAAAGCCGCCGTTTATGCTATTGCAGAATTAGCCAAAGAAAACGTCCCGGAAGAAGTAAATACAGCCTACCGAACCAAACATTTAACTTTTGGAAAAGAATACATTATACCAAAACCATTGGACCCAAGGCTGATTACAAAAGTAGCACCAGCAGTGGCAAAAGCAGCTATAAAAAGTGGAGTTGCACAGTTCGAAATAACAGATTGGGAAGCCTACAACGAAACACTATTAGCAAGGGTTGGTTACGACAACAAACTAATCCGGAAAATCCATGCACAAGCAAAAAGGGCACGCCAAAGAGTGGTATATGCCGATGCAGGCAACTACAACGTACTTAGAGCTGCACAAATTGCAATGCACGACGGCTATGCCGACCCAATATTTGTAGGTAATACTGCTAAAATTAAAAGCATCATTAAAGAATACCAGTTAAACGATTTGCTCGAAAAACCAATTATTAACCCCAGAGATGATAATGAAAGATGGAGAAGAGATAGAAATGGAATTTATTTATACAGCAAAAGAAGCAGAAAAGGAACGTCAAGATACGAAGCAGCTAAGAAAATGTACAATAGCAATTACTTTGCCGCAATGATGCTTGAATTTGGAGAGGCAGATGCCTTAATAACTGGTTTCTCTACAAAATATAGCGACGCACTAGCTAGCATTCAAGAGGTAATTACTTGCGACCAAAAATGTATGAAACATATCGCAGGAATGTACATTATACAAACCAAACACGGCAATTTCTTCTTTGCAGATACCACCGTAAATATACAACCAACAGCAGAAACACTTGTAAAAACAACCATACTTACACATAAAACCATAAAAAAAATGGGTATAGACCCAAAAATTGCAATGGTAGCCTATTCTAATTTTGGAACAAGCAAAGTAGGCAGCCCTAGCAGGATAAGCAAAGCTATTGAAGTACTGCATAAAGAACACCCAGAAATAGTGGTTGATGGGGAAATGCAAATGAATTTTGCCCTTAACCCAGCACTTCGAGAAAAAAAATTCCCATTTACAAAACTCAAAAACAATAAAATAAATACAATTATTTTCCCGAACCTATCATCGGGGAATATTGCTTATAAAATGATGCAAGAAATAGGAAACGCCGAAGTTTTAGGACCTATTTTAATGGGCATTGAAAAGCCTGTTAACATAGTGCAACTTGAAGCATCGGTACAAGAAATTGTAAACCTAACGGCAGTTACTGTTGTTGATGCACAGCTAGCAAATAAAAAATAATGGCTTGATTTACAGCCAAGTATATGTGAAATTCTCAACAAATACCCTCAAAATAATTATTTATTTTTGAGGGTATTTGTTGCCAATACTTGCCAGCTTCATTTTTATTACCCCCCAAAAAGCCTCGCTAAAAATACCACCACTCATTTTAGAAGTCCCTTCGGTTCTATCCACAAATATTATTGGCACTTCAACAATTTTGAACCCCCGCTTCCAAGTCCGAAATTTCATTTCAATTTGAAACCCGTAACCTTTCATTTTAATCTCGTCCATATTTATGGTTTCTAGTACTTTACGAGTGTAACATTTGTAGCCAGCAGTAGTGTCTTGCACTTTCATTCCGGTAATAAATCGCACGTATGCCGATGCGTAGTAGGACATTATAATACGTTTCATATCCCAGTTTACCACACTTACCCCATTGATGTAACGAGAACCAATGGCCAAATCTGCACCATCTTTGCAGGCCTGATAAAGCTCAATTAACTTATCCGGAGGGTGAGAAAAATCGGCATCCATTTCAAAAATATACTCGTAATTACGCTCCAATGCCCAATGGAAACCATGCAAGTAGGCAGTACCCAAGCCGAGTTTTCCTTTTCGTTCCTCGATATGGAGGCGGTTAGAAAATTCAGGCATCATTTTTTTTACGGCGATAGCCGTTCCATCTGGCGAGCCATCATCAACAATCAAAATCTCAAATTGTTTTGGGTAGGACATAACTTTACGAACTATATTTTCGATATTCTCAATTTCGTTATAAGTGGGGATTATTATAAGGCTATCGTTCATAGATACAGTTAAAAGTCTAAATCTTTAAATTTTTTTTGCTTCCGAATAAAGAAAGATACAATGATACTCTTTTTGTAGGTTTCTTTATGAAATTTTTTAGAAATTTTTAATTTTTTACGCTTTTTTAAAGTTTTTCTAATTTGAGCATAAAATGCAAAGTGTGCTTTGAGTACTGCAAAGAAAAGCGAAATTTTAAAACTTGCCAAATAAACGCCTGCCGAAAATCCATCTAAAACAAGACGTATAAAAATAAGGTGTAAAACTTTCCCTTTCGGAAGATTTTTGAGCAGCATTATTAAATTGTTGCGGTAGTTCAGAAATAATTTCTGTGGGCTATCTGCTTCAAGAGTTGCAGCTCCCAAGTGGTATATTTCAGAGTTATTAACAGATAAGATTTTATAGCCAGCATTTTTAAGTCGCCAGCACAAATCTATTTCTTCCATGTGTGCAAAAAAATCGGCATCTAAGCCACCAAATTGCTGGTATAATTTGCCCCTTACAATAAGGCAAGCCCCAGATGCCCAAAATACCTCGCTAATTGTATCGTATTGCCCTTCATCTTTTTCAATTTCCGAAATTATTCGCCCTTTGCAAAAGGGGTAGCCAAATTTGTCGATAAATCCGCCAGCAGCTCCGGCATGTTCAAAAGAGTTTTTATCCCGAAAGGCTTTTATTTTTGGTGCAGCAGCTGCAATTTTAGGGTCAGAATCCATAAGGCGAATAGCAGTACCTGCCCAATTTTCGGTAAGCATTACATCGGAGTTTAGAAGTACATAATACTCGGCGTATATTTGTGCCAGTGCTTTGTTGTAGCCCCCTGCAAAGCCGTAGTTTTTGTCTAAAAGCACAAGTTGTATTTCGGGGTAGTTGCTCCTTATAAAATCAATGGATTCATCGGTTGAGCCATTGTCTGCCACGTAGAGTTTCATGCCGTCAGGGCGGGTGTGTTCTACTGCCGTAGGCAGAAATTGCTCGAGCAATTTTCGCCCGTTCCAATTGAGGATTACGATGGCAATTTTTATTGTATTTTCTCTTGACGGTTCCAAGCTTGGCTGTTCTTTATTTATGGATTTTCGTTTTTTTTATAGAGGTCGTAAAGGTATGATTTTTTGGATACTTTTTTGTATTTAGAAAGTTTTTTACTTGTCCATCCTTTTTTTGTGATAACAAATTGGGCAGTAAATTTCTTCTCCGTATCTAAGCTAATATTAGAAAATCGGGCAAAATAACTGTGCAGTGCCCAGCTATACCATAGTTCTGTCTGTGTAGTAACTGTTCCCCCTTTGGGGATATAGATTAAAAATTGCTCAATATCAGAAAGTAGTTTTTTTATCCTTATTTACTTTGCCTGAGTTAAAAGCGATTGCAGATAAGCTAATTATAAAAATAACGAAACTGGAAATTTTAAAAACCTTAAATTTATTGCCTTTAAAATTTATCTTTTTTCTAAGGTAGTTGAGTGGGGTTTGCACTAGAAACGAAAATGCAAGGGCAAAAATGGGGTAGCTAGCAAGAATATAAAAACCACTTTGCTTTTGGCTTATCATTATAGGTAGAACGGCAGAAAACCTAAGACGGATAAAAATAAGGTTTTAAATTTAAAATTGGTTTTGAAAACAAATATCCAAAATAAAAAAGATAGGGCTAATAATTATGAAAATTATTGAAATAGTGAAAAGGTAAAAAGGAAGTTCTTTCGATTTTGCAAGCATTATTTACCCATATTATTCATGATTTGATTAATGATTTTGAAAAACTCAGGGTAAATAGTGGCATTACTGGCCATTATATCCTTGCCAAAAATATAATTATTGCCCCCATTATAGTCGGATACTTTACCTCCGGCTTCTTGCACGATAAATGCCCCTGCTGCTACGTCCCATGGGTTTAGCCCATATTCGTAGAAGGCATCGAAACGCCCACAGGCAACGTAGGCCAAGTCGGTAGCTGCTGACCCTGGGCGGCGTATGCCGTGGGAGTGGTGCATGAAATATTCTAGCGTTTTCATAAATTGGGGCAGGCGGGCATAGTCGTAGTAGGGGAAGCCCGTGCCGATAAGCGAGTCTTCTATTTTTTCGGTTTTAGAAACCGAAATAGGCTTACCGTTTAAAAATGCACCACTGCCTTTGCTTGCATAAAATGTTTCGCTAGCTCCTGCCTCATATACAATCCCTGCTACAATTTCATCATTTTCTTGCAAGGCAACACTCACCGAAAAGGGCAAAAGCCCGTGTATAAAATTGGTTGTGCCATCTAGTGGGTCAATTATCCAGTTGTACTTTTTGCCTACTTTTGTAGATGTGCCTTCTTCGGCAATATAGCCAGCTTCGGGCAGCAATTCTGATAAATCTTCGATGAGCATTTTTTCTGCCTCACGGTCGGCATAGCTCACAAAGTCGTTTTTTCCTTTGGTTTCAGTTTTGCTAGTATTAAATTTTTTTTGTTCATTGGCAAGCCAGCGTCCGGCACGCTCGGCAGCTTTTACTGCAAATTTTGTGATGTATTCGTAGTTCATTATTTGGATTTAAATGTATTTTGTTTACTAATAATAACGCCCTTTGCAATGCAATCTTTTTGGCGAAATTGCTTAGTGTTTTTATAATCTATTTTAGTGAGCTGGTATTCTTCCGAAATGGTAATGATATTTTCGCCTGCTCCATAATACTCTTCGTAGCTAAATTTATTGGTCGTAAAAATCCGTTCTGGCACATACTTGCCCTTTTCTTTTTTGTAAGAAATTTCAAATAAAAAACCAAGTTCATGTATTAAAATCCCAGTTCTCCTCATATCTAGTTCAAATATAGAACCAATTTTCCATACCCGCTTCATGCGTTCGGGGGAGTACGAAAAATGTAATTTTGTAAAGGCAAAAGTAGTCATATCTACCTCTATATAGCCTTCATACACGCCTTTTTTTGAGCTTTTTTTTGGTTTAAATTTAATGATGTATTTTCCACTATCTTGTTGCACTCTTTTTTCGGTATAAGTATAGGTGTAATGCTTGTATTCCTTTGGGTTTAGAAAATTAATTTTTATAGAGGGCAGCTGCAAAAACTGTTTTCGATATTTTACAAAATCTGCCAAAAGCAACTCGTGCAAACCGTTAATGATAATCATTTGTTCCCAAATGGGCAAATAGGAGGGGGTCTTTACCACTTTTACATCAGTAATTTTCACTCTTTCTGCCCTCTTTTTATGCTGCCTATAGGCTGTTTTTCGGATATAAATGGTGGCACTAGCATCAAGGATATTAACATCATTTTCAAATGCCAACTCCCTGTACTTCCCAACATGAACAAGGGGTTGCTGCGGATAATTATTAGCGACTTCTGTATAGCACTTTTCAATAAGTTCGGTCGTTGTCATTGGGCGGATAATAATTTCATTAACCGCTTTGTATAAAGGGACAAGCTCTACAATCACCTCATTATCGTTTGTAAAATGGCGTATTGCAATTTCCCTTTTCTTGTGCCCTGTGTAGGAAAATAAAATGGGATTTGTGGCAAATTGAGCCGGGACTATAAATTCAAATTTGCCTTGCTCATCGCTAATTCCGCCCAATAGCGAGCCCGAAATTTGTATCCCTGCAAAGGGCAAATTTTCGCCAGTTTCGGCATCAATAACAGTGCCGTAAATTGTAATATTTCCTTGTGCTAGTGTATAATTTACACTTATCAGAAATATAAAACCAATTAGAAAATATTTGGTATTTATCAAGCACTTACACACTTTCGTTTAGCCAATTAATGCCTTTTACGGTTTCAATGATTTTGTCGTGAGTTAGCTCTGCAAAACCATCGAAGCAAAAATCAGCATCGGGCAAATCTTTTGTTGCACCAATACCAATGCAATACATTCCTGCGGCTTTTGCAGCTTTTGCTCCTGCTGCTGCGTCTTCAAAAACAATGCACTCGCTAGGGAGTGCGTCTATGGCTTCTGCCCCTTTTAGGAACACTTCGGGGTCGGGTTTCGAGTTTTTTACGGAATTGCCATCTACAATGGCATCAAAATATTTGAGCAGATTGGTTTTTTGTAGTACCAATTCTGCATTTTTACTGGCAGAGCCAAGGGCAATTTTTGCCCCTTTTGCTTTGGCATCATCTAAAAATTCAGCAACGCCTGGGAGTAATTCATCGGCGGTTATTTTAGAGATAAATTCAACGTAATTATCATTTTTTGTTTTGAGTAGCTTGTCCTTTTCTTGTGGCGATAATTTTATGTTGCCCAACTTTAAAATGATATTTAAAGAATCGCCCCGACTTATGCCCTTTAGTTTTTCATTATCTTTTTGGGTGAATGGGATTTTTAAATTCTCTGCAATGGTTTTCCATGCCAAAAAATGGTATTTTGCAGTATCTGCAAGTACCCCATCAAGGTCAAATATTAGAGATGTTATCATGATTTTATTTTTGTAGATTTTAGATACTTGCAACGTCAAAATCTAATGAACGACTTCCTTCTTACGACTTACTACTTACGACTTACTACTTACTACTTCTTCATCGTCATCATCTTTTACAAACATAACTGATGCGGCGGCAATAAACATTAAAATACCAGCTACCACAATGGCATAAATGGCATAAGAATCATAGACTCGTTTTACAATAGGGCCACCAACAACGCCATTTACAATTTGTGGGGCAACAATAAAAAAGTTAAAAATTCCCATATAAATCCCCATTTTTCCTGGCGGAATTGAGCCTGCTAAAATGGCATAAGGCATAGCCAAGATACTTGCCCAAGCAATCCCAACACCAACCATTGAGAGGATTAGCCAGTATGGGTCTGAAAAAAAGTAGATGGATACTAAGCCCAAACCTCCTGCGGTAAGCGAAATGGCATGGGTCATTTTTCGGCTAGTCCATTTTGCAATAGCTGGAAGGAAGAGGGCAAAAGCTGCGGCAACGGCATTGTAAACACCAAACATAACGCCTACCCAGTTGCCAGCATCGTTGTAAAGTTCTGAGCTAGTATCGGTTACGGCTGTGCCGTAAATGTGCTGTGCAATGGCTGGTGTGGAAAATACCCACATAGAAAATAGGGCAAACCAAGAAAAAAATTGGACTAATCCAAGTTGCATCATGGTTTTGGGCATTTTTGCAAAATCCTTAAAGATATCTAAAAGTCCTCCACTTTCTTCCTCATCAAGGCTAGTGCCATTGTATTGGGCATATTCCTCGGGTGGATATTCCTTGGTTTTAACTACTGTCCATATTATGGCAGATAAAAATACTACACCTCCGATATAGAACGAAAATATAACATTATCAGGCACTTGCCCCGGTGGGGCAACTTTGGCAATACCTACCCATTCGGCAAGTATATATGGCAACCATGAGCCACCTACTGCACCTAAACCAATAAGAAAAGTTTGCACGGAAAATCCTAATGTCCGCTGGTCGGCAGGGAGCATATCGGCAACTAATGCCCGAAAGGGCTCCATGGCTATATTTATGGAAGCGTCCATAATCATTAGCATTCCTGCACCAATAAACATGGCTGGGAGGAAACCTGCCAGTACTGCGGAGTTGGGCATGAAAATAAGGGCTAGCGATGCTAAAATTGCACCAACTAAAAAATAGGGCTTTCTTCGCCCGAGTTTGTTCCAAGTCCTGTCGCTATAATGCCCAATTATGGGTTGTACGATAAGCCCTGTTATGGGGGCAGCTAACCAGAACCATGAGAGGTGTTCTACATCTGCACCAAAGTTTTGGAGGATTCTGCTTACGTTTGCATTTTGGAGGGCAAATCCAAATTGGATTCCTAGGAAGCCAAAACTCATGTTCCATATTTGCCAAAAACTTAAATGTGGTTTTTTCTTTTTCATTTTTTGAAAAATTTAAGTCAATACAAAGCCAAGTAGCAATGTATAAATATATTGCTTTTATAAAAAAAAAAGAGAAAGGGAAGAGGCCTTTTAAATGTAATAAAGTGAAATAATCTGCGTTGTAAATTTAGAAAAAAATAATAGGCTTACCAAATGTTTCTTCCATGGTTTGGAGAAAATAAACAAGAAAAGTTATTTTGTTGATGCCCGAATAATTAGTTTAGTCGGGATAATTTCTGTTTTATAGGGTTGCTTAGTTTTCTTTTCAATACGAGAAATAAGTAGCTCGGTAGCTTTTTGTCCCATTTTAAATCCATTTTGATCCACCGTTGTAAGTGGTGGGTCGGTTATTTTTGAAATCTCACCGTTGGTAAATCCCACTACTGAAATTTGCTCTGGAACTTTTAACCCTGCATTTTTTATTGCAGAGATTGCACCTGCAGCGGTTAAATCGTTTACAGTAAAAATGCCGTCAGGGATATTGTTTTGGGCAAGAAGTTTGTTACATTTCGCTTTTGCATCATGAAAATTATCACAGCTTATTATAAGGTGTTCATTTATTGCAATATTGTTGGCTAAAAGGGCATCTGTAAAGCCTTTCTTTCGCTTTTCGCTA
The DNA here is from genome assembly GCA_947311265.1 of uncultured Chlorobiota bacterium. Lineage (GTDB taxonomy): Bacteria > Bacteroidota > Bacteroidia > Bacteroidales > JAADGE01 > CAMZKQ01. The sequence continues at coordinate 13,249 of CAMZKQ010000197.1, forward strand.
ATTTCTAGGTTTTTAGGACCCGAAAAATGGCTTAGTTTTTTACAGCCGGTATTAATAAGGTATTCAGTGGCCTCAAAGGCGGCTTTATAGTCATCAATAACCACTTTGTCGGTAGTAATATTGGGGCAAACCCTATCAACAAAAGTAATTGGGATTTTATTTTCTTCTATATTTTTAAAGTGGTCAAAATTAGTTGTGTCCTTTGTTGGTGAAATAATTATCCCGTCGGCACGGCTAGAAATTAGTGTTTGGGTATTAATAACTTCACGCTCGTAGGATTCGTTGGATTGGCAAATAATTACGCTATACCCTCTTTTAAAGGCAAATTCTTCAATTCCGCTTATAATTGAGGCGAAAAAATGGTGTACTATTTGGGGAACAATAATGCCTATAATATGGCTTCGTCCTTGCCGTAGGCTTAGTGCAATAGTATTGGGTTTGTAATTTAGGCGGTCGGCAAGTTCTTGCACTCGTACTTTTGTTTTTATACTTATGTCGGGGTGGTCTTTTAATGCACGAGAAACTGTAGAAACAGAAACGCCTAACGCTTCGGCAAGGTCTTTAATTGTGATTTGTGCGCTTTTCATGGGCGTAATTTTTAGCTTTATAGATTTAATTTTGTCGAAAGTACAATTTCTTTAGAAAGGACGCAAAAAAAATGCTTAATGCAATCGTTTGCGGATACGTTTGTTTAAAAAACGGTTAAATAATTGTTAAAATAATTTGAAATTAAAGAAAAAAAAACTTAATTTTATACAAAGAATTTGGAAGAACTCTTTTAATATATGATAAGAAAATAAGAATAATCTGCTATTATTTTATTAATCTAATTATCAAAATCAAAAAGTAATGAACTATAAAATTTTACTAAGAAAAGGGCTACTAGTCTTTTTGAGTATTGTTTTGACGGCCAGCTTTGCATCGGCACAAAAAACAATAACAGGCACCGTAACCGATGAATCTGGTGGTGGACTCCCTGGTGTAAGTGTTCTTGAAAAAGGAACAACAAATGGAACAATGACCGACATGAATGGACATTATTTGCTTGAAGCAAGCGATGATGCCACGATGTTGGTTTTTTCATTTATAGGCATGGAAACCCAAGGTGTAGCCATTAGAGGAAATATCGTAGATTGCCTTTTAATAGAGGAGGACACTGAAATAGACGAGGTTATTGTAGTGGGGTACGGTACAATGAAAAAATCAGATAAAACTGGTGCTGTAACTAATGTAACTGCTGATGAGCTTAACGGTGGTGTGCTTACCGACCCTATACAAGGACTAGTAGGAAAGGCTGCCGGAGTAATGATTACCAAGCAAGGTGGCGACCCTAATGCAGGATTCTCTGTAAAGATTAGAGGCTCAGCAGCATTTGGTTCGGGTACTGAACCTCTTTATGTTATTGACGGTGTGCCTGGTGTAGATCCTACAACAGTTGCCCCTGAAGATATTGAGTCTTTTAATATCTTAAAAGATGCCTCTTCTACTGCCATTTATGGAGCAAGAGGGGCAAATGGTGTGGTTATTATTACCACAAAAAAAGGGAAAAAAGGCAATGGAAGTAAAGTGAGCTTTAATAGCTACTACTCTATCGACAAAGTGGCAAAACGTTACGATTTACTTTCCGCAACAGATGTTAGAGATTATGTTAGCAAGTATTCTATTGATTTTTCCGATGGTGGTGCAGATACCGATTGGCAAAACGAAATTTTTAGAACAGGAACATCGCAGTCTTACAATATTGCTATTTCTGGCGGTGGCGATAAAACGTCGTATTACACCTCTTATACACATACCGATTTTTCTGGTGTGATTTTAGGCTCGGAAAAAGTAAGAGATATTGCCCGTGTAAACCTTACCCAAAAAGCACTAAATAATAAACTTACAATTTCTGCAAATGTATCCGGAACATTGGAGAAAAATAAATATGTTTCTTATGGAGGCTGGGGAACACACGACGTATTGTACCAAGCATTCAGAAGAAGCCCAACCGACCCATTATTGCTTGATAATGGCGATTTCCATGAAAGCGATAGGCTTTTTAACTCTAAAAACCCAGTGGCAACACTTGATGAAATATCGAATACAAGAGATGCCAAACGTTTCTTAGGAAACGTAAAAGCAGATTTAGAAATTATTGATGGGCTAGTTTTTGGCACAAATTTATCATACATTAGAGACGACTCTGAAAACTCCTACTTCCTACCCACCTACTCTTACAAGGCTGGCGAAGGCTGGGGGAATAGAAGCTACGGAAATTACTCAAGTCAGTTATTAGAAACAACCTTAAAATATTCAAAAACTTTTGCATCTGTGCATAACATTAATCTTTTGGCAGGTTACTCATTTCAAGAAGATAATTCTGACGGCTTTTCGGCAGGGGGCAGCAAGCCAGCTTCCAATTATGTACAAGCCAATAATTTAGGACTGTTACAAAACGTAAAAACAGGAAATATTAGCTCCTATAGAAACAGTGCAAGAATGGCCTCTTTTTTCGGAAGAGCAGCTTATAACTTAAAATCAAAATATTTCCTTACCGCCACAGTACGTGCCGATGGCTCGTCTAAATTTGGAGACAATAACGAATGGGGCGTTTTCCCTGCACTTAATGGGGCTTGGAACATGAAAGAAGAAGGCTTCCTTAAAGGCGTTAGCTTTATTTCCATGTTAAAACTTAGAGCAGGTTACGGAATTACAGGAAATCAAGACATTGGGCTTTACCTAGATAAAACAATTATGAAACCAGCAGGAACAGCAATTGACCCTGAAACTGGCGAAACCGTAATCTCTTTCGAGGGCGATAAAAACCCAAACCCAGATTTGCAATGGGAAGAAAATAAAGAATATGGTTTTGGTATTGATTATGGTTTTTGGGGAAGTAGAATCTCTGGCTCTATCGACTATTACGACAAAGCCACAGACCACCTAGTAGCCCAATACAGCGTAGGTCCACCAACATACAAGTACGCCTCTATATGGGCAAACGAAGGCTTTATTAGGAACAAAGGACTTGAATTTAATACCCAAGTAGTAGCTGTTGATAAAAAGAATTTTGATTGGAACACCTCTTTTACTTTCTCTACCAACAAACAAGAAGTAATTAGTTTAGATGGTGGAAAATACAATATTGAACTCTTAAAACAAGGCTATGTTTCAGGCCCCGGAGCAGTTGGTGGCGAAAACTGGACACAAGTAGTGATGCAAGGCCACGAACTAGGCTCTTTCTATATGCCAGAATATGCAGGCCTATCAGCAGATGGGAAATTCCTTTTTCATACCGCAGAAGGCGGAGTTACACGTAACTTTGAAGATGCCGAACGCCGATTTGTAGGCAGTGCATTACCTGATTACGAACTTGCATGGTCTAATAATTTCACATTCTTAGAAAGCATAGATTTAAGCTTTGCATTTAGAGCCATTTTAGGCTATGACGTGTACAACGGAACAAAAATGTTTTTCGGCAACCCAAACGGTTTAATGCCCAACGGTAATGTACTAAGAACTGCACTTGATGAAAAAGAAGCAGGACTCACGAGTAGCCCTACACTTAGTAGTTACTACCTAGAAGACGCTTCTTTCCTAAGATTAGACAACATCTCGATAGGTTACAACTTCAATGCTAAAAAAATTAGAGGCGTAGAAAAACTAAGAGTTTACTTTACATCTAATAATTTATGGTTGCTAACTGGCTACTCAGGCTTAGACCCAGAAATTAATTTTAACGGTTTATCATTTGGTGTAGATACATTTAGTATGTACCCTAAAACAAAAACCTTTACTTTCGGATTAAATCTAACTTTCTAAAAAAAAATCAAAATGAAAAATAAAATAATATTAGCATTTATAGCTGCCCTTTTCCTTACAGGTTGCACCGATTTATCCGATGATATTTTAGACGGACTTCCACTCGAAAAATTCCCGGAAAATGAAGCCCAAATTGCAGCCATTCCAATCCCTGCATACCAAGCACTACAGCCCTTTTTGGACGGTGCTGGCTGGTGGTTTGCACAAGAAATAACAGGCGATGAAATTTGTGCACCAACCCGTGGCGAACACTGGGACGATGGTGGGAAATGGCGAGCATTGCATACCCATACTTGGGATAATAACACCGAAGCAGTAAACACCATGTGGTCGCATTTCTACGATGGTACATTCGAGGCCAATTCAGCAATCGACTTATTAAACACCTTTGAAGAAAGCGAGGATTTGCTTATTGTAAAAGCAAAATTAAAAGCCATGCGTACATTTTACTACTGGCAACTAATTGATAACTACGGAGATGTGCCTTTTGTGATGACACAAGAAAACGTACCACTACACCCCGAAAAGGTAAAAAGAGCAGACATCTTTGCAGCAATAGTTAAAGATTTAGAAGACAACCTACAATACTTCTCTGCGGCAGGACGTGCAACTTCTGTAACCAAAGGTATGGCATTTACTCTTTTAGCAAAGCTATATTTGAATGCCGAAGTCTATACAGGCACAGCACAATGGGCAAAAGCAGAAGCCTATTGTGATAGCGTAATAGCCCTAGGCTACTCTTTAGAAAGCAACCCGCTAGGGCCATTTGTAACAGCCAATGAAAGTTCACCCGAAAACATTTTTACCATTCCTTACGATGAAAATGACTTTACAGGCAACAACCTACACATGAGAACCCTGCATTACAATAGCGACCAAACGTTTAATATGATAGTTGGACCTTGGAACGGGTTTGCCGCCATAGAAGATTTTTACAACACATTCGATGCCGACGATAAGCGAAAAAAAGCCTTCCTTGTAGGGCAACAATACGCCGCCGATGGCACAAAAATTATCGATGGTGAATTAGAAGAATTGCTCATTTTAAACCCACATATCCCTTCACTCCTAATGGGCGATGAAGCCACACAGGAAGAGAAATTGATGTCAGGAGCAAGAATTGTGAAATTTGAAGTTGCCGACGGTGCAAAGGATAATTTAAGTAATGACTTTCCGTTATTTAGATATGCAGACGTATTACTTATGAAGGCCGAAGCAATGATACGCCAAGGCAAAAATGGAGATGAATTTGTAAATAAAATACGAGCAAGAGCAGGGCTTAGCAATTTCAGCAACACAACCCTACCACAGTTACTCGAAGAACGAGGGCGTGAACTTTTTTGGGAAGGACACAGACGGCAAGACCTTATTCGCTACGGCAAATTTGGCAACCAATGGTGGGAAAAACCAGCATCTTCAAAAGATAGAGAAACTTTCCCTATCCCACAATGGGCAATAGATGCCAACCCAAATTTAGGATAACACAATTAATAAAGAATCAACTAAATAACATTTTATTCACATTTTAAATTAAACAAAATGAAAAACAGATTTTTAAATCTAACAAAGATTGCATTCATTGCCCTATTGGCAATGACAACCGTATTTACGTCCTGTAAAGGTAATGATGATGATGACAAAAAAGACCCAGTTGTTCTTGTTGAAGACGGCGTTTACATCAAAGGCGATGCCGTAGGACTTGCAGAGCTTAGTGCAAAAGGTGCATTTACAAAAGGCTTCAACGAAGCAACAAAAAAAGAACGTGCAGGAATGTGGGAGAAATTCTTTGCACTGAAAAAAGGAGCAACATTTAGTGTTGTTAAAGTAGCAGGCTCAACTCACACAGTATATGGAGCAGGCACACTAGCTAGTGTTGATATTTCTGGTGGCGACCAACCTGAATTAACTATCCAAAGAGGCACTTTCTCGGCTGGTGGAGCAGCATTTACAGTACCAGAAGATGGGCTTTACCACGTTGTTGTGGATATGGATACTAAATCAATGGCCATTATTCCTGTTGCAAAATGGGGTATTATTGGAGCAGCAGCATTGGGCTGGGGCTCAGACTTAGACCTCCCTTTATCAGGAAGTTTCGGACTAACTGCTCTTAAATATGAAGTAAAAGATGCTAAACTTGCACCAGGAGAATTTAAATTGAGATACGGTGCTGGCTGGAAAGTTGGTATTGATGCAGACGGCGATGAAGCTACCGTAAAATGTGAAACTAGCTTTGGTGGTGCTGTTGATGCACTTGCATTTGGTGGGGCTAACATACAATGGGCAGAAGCAGGGTTTTATACAATTACTGTTGATTGGACCCTTGACGGAGGTATCAAACTTTCCACTAAAAAAACAGGCGATGTTGCTGCCTCTGAATGGACTGGCGTTGTGCTTGACCTTGTAGGCGATGGCGTAAGTGCAGATAATACTTCGGCAATTACCGACCCAAGTTCTTGGGGCTGGGGAAACAAATTACTTTCTGATAACAGCGGACTTCCTGCCGCAGTAGGTAATGTTTATACTTGGACTTGGACTAATGTAACACTTGAAGCTAATTCTGGTTTCAAAATTAGAACAGAAAATGGCGTTGCTCCTGCAAATGGAAATGGTGCTAACTTCGACGCTGGTTTTAGCGGAATTGATGCTGCTGCAAGTACTGCAAATATTGCTGATGCTGGTGGTAACATGTCGGTTACTGTGAAAGCAAAATATACGATTACAATTTCAATAGATGCGGCTAATGCTGATGCAAAAACAATAAAGATTGTAGATGCTGCTAAATAAGAAATAAAGCAAAATAAGGAACTCATTAAGCTCACATTTTATAATGTGGGCTTTTTTTTGTTGCCCTAGTCAGCAAATATTATCAATAGGATACTATTCTAGTTTAGGAGTTTTGCATCAGCTGCGGAATGGCAAAGCAGAAAGGTGATTTTAAAGTCTATATATCCAATACTCCTTTAAGCTATTTTGCAACTTGCAAACGTACGGATAGGGTAATCAGTAGTTTTGTAAATGTCAAGACTGCTTTTTAAGTGGTTAAAAGCAGTACGATACAAAAAAATAATGGACTTTAAAACTTCCTTTTTATGGCGGATTTTAGCAAGCCAAACTATCCACAGGCTTACTACCAGCTAATGCGTGTAATAATCTAATCCAAATCCAAATCAATTTACTATAAGATGGATTAGTATAGTTGCTTGCTTGGATTAAGTTAATATTAAGGAAAAAAGAGTGCATAAAAAAAGCGTGGATTTAAAAACCCACGCTTTTATTAGTGTTGAAATTAATTGTTTTATTTAACAATTAATTTTCGAGTGATTACTTCGTTTTTGCTAGATAACCTAATGAAATAAATACCAGCATTATCAATTTGCACCATTTTTTTGTTGGCCGTATTGAACTTAGCAATTACTTTTCCAGAGATGTCAATAATTTCAGCATCAAAAACTTGTTTGCTTTCAATTATAAATATGCCCTCGGAAGGGTTAGGGAAAATAGCAACTTCAGTATTTGTAATGCTTTCTACTCCAACTGCAAATTTAA